>CAZTHR010000103.1:0-8175 GCA_964613265.1 uncultured Lentisphaeraceae bacterium
GATATAATTGCTCCATTCGTGGTTATTGTTTTGTTTGGCGATTCGAGGTCGTCGAATCGTCTGGCGGAACGGATCGAAAGGAACAATCATATGTACAAGTTAAGTTTGAGTGTCCGAAAGAGGTCGGCCGGCCTCGGCGGGCGTGCCGTCTGTGCGGCGGTGCTGGCGTGTTCGTCGGCGGTCGCCGCCGTCGACGCATCAGGCGTTCTTTCGTCGAAAAATTATGTGCAGGAAGGGCTTGTTGCGCATTTCGACGCCGTCGAGAACGTCGGGGTTGGCCAGCACGACGCCTCCGCCGCGCGGTGGCGGGATCTTAAAGGGTCTGCCTTCATTGAGCGTCAGAAAAATGCCGGTTGGCTGGAACAGGGCTTTGATTCGTCGATGGACGACCAACAAATCTCAAATCTGCCGGCGCTTCATCCTTCCGCCATTTCCGTGGAAGTCGCAATGAACATTCTTTCCAACGGATCGCATTCGGCCTCGGCGGCTTACCCCCACATTTTCAGGGAAGGCAACAGCCGCTATGCCATCCATTTCGAGGGGAGCACGAGCGACAAGCCCGTCTTCGCGGCTAATGGGCTGGACGGCAGACTCTATCCGAAGGTTTCTTTTCGCAAAGGGACGATCGCGGCGTTGTCCGATGCGACGAACTATCGTCTTTACATCGGTGGTTCGTGTGTGAAGACGTCGGGCGAGAAGGCCGTTCCTTCCACGACCAACCATCTTGGAACGGGTGCGTGGAATCTCAACGGGCAGAATGGCTGGCTTCATGGACATTACTTCAATCTGCGCTTCTACAATCGTGCGTTGACGGACACGGAACTGGCCCATAATACGGTTGTTGACCAATTGCGTTTTTTCTCCTTCCGGTATGATGGCACGGGCGGGACTTCCGATTGGAAGACGGTGTCGTGGAAGGTGCCGCCCCGTCAAACCGAAACGGCGCCGGCGACGAATGACTACGTGCAGATTCGGAATGCTACGTTGCGTGTCGCACCGTCTGACGGCGTGGCGTGGTCAGGCCTTTCACTCGAACAGAACGCACGGCTCGATCTCGCGGCGGATACGGCCGTGCCGGTGAAAGTGTTGTTCGTGGGTGGATCCCAGGTCGAACGTGGCATCTACACGGGGACGGGAACGTATGGAACGCAGGTGGATTGGCTGTCGGGTCCGGGTACGCTCCATGTGGCCGGGGGGGTGTCGCGTGGCATCCCCAAGCAAATCGCCGAACCGGCGGCGGACGGTTGGTTCGAGTTCGGCAGGAGAGAGGGTTTTGCGTCTGGCAATGCGAAGTGGCAAGGGACGGAACGGGTGTACATTGTCGCCGATCATCCATGCTGGGAGGACTATTCGTTCCCCCAAAACGCGAAATTGCGTCTGGTAGGCGGAATCCTGTTGGACGATGTGCCGTCGGGCGTGTTTTCCGAAATCGATGTGTCGCACCTCAAACTCTGTTTCCTGAACGGCATGAATGCGTTTGGGACGGAAACGCCGTTGCGTCTGCCCGAAACCGCCTCCGTCCGTTATCTGCCGGGTACCTGGACGTCCGACGGCGTGACGAATTGGCTGACGTCGATGCCGTCCCTTCCTACCTATCGTGGCGACATTGTGGACGACGGGACGTTGATCATCCGCGACAATCATTCGGGGCCGTCTTGTCAGGAGTTTGTCGGCGCGTTTTCGGGAACGGGGAAGGTTGAAATTTCCAATTTCTCTCAGCAAGGTCGTTTTAGTGGCGCGTTTGGTTTCAAAGGCTCGGTTGTAGGCTGGCAAAACGGGAATTTCATTTGGATTGACACGCCCTCGGTCTCGGGAGGGTTCACGAAAACGGGATTCAATTCGTGTCGAGGTGATTTTCAGTACTATGTGGCCTACTGTGGCAATGGTGTGATGTTTGGCCAAGATGGTTGTGCAACGCCGTCCGATCACGAATTCGTAATCGACGAATTGACGGGACGTGCGAACGACCAGACGGACGAAAAGGGAAGACGATGGCGGGTTGGCGGCGAAGTCATCGTCTGGGGGTCGAACGTCGTGCACATCGGAAAACTGACGGATGGCCTTCACGTCGTGGCGCGGCCGGAAGATCAGGATTGCCGGAACGGATGGGTGATGAGTGGGAAGGGGATTGCACGGGGGATCGGCTTTTTGGTCGTCGACACGTTGGCAAGCGGCAACCTCTACCTGTCCACCAACATCCACGCGACGGTCGGCACGGTGGCGTCCGAGAAGTCGGTATTCGATTACACGTACCAGGCGGGTGGCGTGAACGGCATGACGCTCGCCTTCACCGGTTCTTGCCCGGCGGAGGTCGAAGTACGGGCGACGGATCTGGCCATGTTGCCGGCAAGGCTGTCGGGTTTTGCGGGGAAGGTCGTTCTCACGGAGACGGAGGCGAAGGAACACAAGATGACGGTCGATTTGACGCACGGCGCGAATGGGGTCTACAACGCGGCGGGGTGCGATGGATCGGGGCGTTTGGCTGAAGCGCCGCAGGAGGGGACGATCGATGCCGCGCTCACGTTCGTACCGACGGAGGAACAGCCGAAAGCGCCGTGCGGCGACTATGCGTTGGCGCGGTTCTCATCCGGCGGCGAGGCGTTTGCAAATTGGACGGTGAAAATAGACGGAGAGGAAATCACGTCGTCGGCAACGCGCTACGGCCGTCTCGTCGCGCTCAACCGCGATAGGACGGGGCTCTGGCTTTCCGTCCGTCCGCTCGGTTTCCAGGTTATCATCCGCTAGCGGGTGGCATTTCCAGGGATTTTCGAGGCGTGGCGAGAACGGGGCTGACGATGTCGGCCTCTGTCGTTCGACTTATCGCGCCCGGGTGCGACCGCCTTGTTCGGCGTACGCTCCAGGGCGCGTTTGTTGTGTTATACTACATACGTGGAAAGCACACCCATAGCCATCGTCGGCGTTTCCTGCCGGTTCGCCAATGCCGCCGATCCCGGCGAGTTCTGGCGGTTGATCATGCACCAGAAGAGCGGCATCGGCCCGTTGGGGGTCGACACGGCGCTTCTCCCCGGCGTACGGAATCTTTTCGACCGCCCCTACCCGACGCACGGCGGTCTGCTGGGGCGTCTCTACGCCTGCGTGCCGGGCGACCAGAACTTCCCGCGCCAGATCAACAAGGGCGAGAATCAGGATCTCTACTTCGCCGTCCAGATGGCGTTCGACGCGCTTGTCGACGCGGGGATGCGCCCCCGCAGTCGGGAGAGTCAGCGCGGTACCGTCCGCTTCGGCTACGCGCCGCCGTTCAACGCCGCCACGGTGAACTGGCTCAACCACACGCTCTTCATCGATCAGACGATGGACATCATCGGCAAGTTCTTCCGCAACGCACCCGCCGAGGCGATGGAGAACGTGCGCCGCAAGCTGATCGATTCGCTGCCCGCGCCGAACGCGGCGAGTTTCCTTGCCGGGACGGGGCATCGCATCGCCGCGTGGATCGGCCACGAATCTTCCTTCACGGGCGGCGCCACGACGATCGACAGCGGCCCGCTGAGCGGCGTCGCCGCCCTTCGCGCCGCTATGGACGATCTGCGCAGCGGCCGGGCGGACGTGGCGCTGGCGGGCGCGTTGACGCCGCCGCTCAACCGCGCCTTTCTGGAGGGCGTCTCCGGCGAGATGCTCTTCTCGAAGGACGCCGACCTGCTGCCGTTCGACCGCAACGCGCGCGGCACGTTGCCGGGCGAGGGCGGGGCGTTCTTCGTTTTGAAGCGAGAGGCGGACGCCCTGGCGGCGAACGACCGGATCTACGCGCTCGTGCGGTCCGTGTTCTGCGGGTCGATGGCGACGGCGGACGTCCTCGAATCGGCGACGCGGCGGGCCGACGTGCCGTATTCCTCCATCGGGCTGATTGAGGCCGAGGGGTGTGGCGTTCCGGAGATGGATGCCGCTGAAGTGGAGGCCATTCAGCACGTGCTGGGGCCGCATCGACCCGGTGGCGCGTTGATCGGCATCGGATCCGTGAAAGGCAATGTGGGGCACTGCTTCCACGCGGCGGCGGCGGCGGGGTTGCTGAAGGCCGCCATCGCTCTGCGGCGGCGTATTCTGCCGCCGCAGATGCCCGTCCTGTCGCCGTTGGAGGCTTTGACGAACCGTGATTCGTCGATCTACCTATTGAACGAGGCGCGGCCGTGGATTACGGGCGACCCATCGTCGCCGCGCCGCGCCGTCGTGCTTGTGGACAACGCGCGCGGCGGCCGTCGTGCGGCCGTCGTGCTGGAAGAAGAACCGGAAGGCAGGGAACGCCAATGAGCGCGGATTTGAGCGAATGGTTCAGTAGCGAACTTGTCCTGCTGGGTGCGGACGACGTGGCGGGGCTGGCCCGCGCGGCGCGGGAACTCGTGGCGTTTCTCGATCAAGTGTCGGCCGTCGAGTTGCGCGATGTGGCCTACACGTGCTCGCAGCGCTACTTGTCGTCCGGCAAGGCCGCCGTGCTGTCTATTGTGGCGTCGGACGTTTCGGAACTGCGGGGACGGCTTCTGTCGGCGGCGGCGCGTTTGGACGATGCGCGTACGGCGCGGGTGCGCGATAAATCGGGCACGTACTTCTTTCGCGACCACGTGCTGGGCGAAGGCGGAACGGGGCGGCTGGCGTTCGTCTATCCGGGCGCGATGTCGTTCTATCCCGACATGTTGCGAGAGGTGGCGGTTCGATTCCGCGACTGTCGGCTGGCGTTCGACGAACTGGAGGCCGCGCTCAAGGAGAAGGACGCGAAGAAAGGCGTCGAAACGGGCGCATTCATTCCGTCTGCGTTCATCTTCCCGCCCGCGCCCTACTACCGCAGCGACGCGGACGTCTTCGCCGCCGGCGGCTATGCCGAGGCGATGGTGTCGACGTACTCCGCGAATATGGCGTTGACGCGGCTGTTCGATGCGTTGGGCGTCCATCCGGACGGCGCGACGGGGTTTGCGGGGGGCAACTTGTGCGCCCTTGCGGCGAGCGGGGCGTTCGGCAAGTTCGAGCGCAAGGAGCGGCTGAAATTTTTGCAGGAAACGTACAAGGCGGTCAACACGGCCGTTGGCCACGCCGGGCTGCCCACGTGCGTGCTGACGTCGGTTGTGTCCGCCAACCCCGATCTCACGGAACAGACGCTGGCGGGTTGTCTGCCGGAGGAGGTGAGCGTGGCCTATCGCTTCTCGGCGCGGCATCTCACGTTGGCCATCGCCCCGTCCTGCGTGGCCGACGTGCAGCGGAAGCTGGCGGCGGTCGGTACGCGCGGGCGGCGGCTGTCGGTCGATCGTCCGTTCAACACGCCGTGGTGTCGTCGGGTTCTGCCGCTCTTCCGCAAGTTCGCGTCGAACTGGATTGACGAGAAGCCCCGCTTTCCGCTCTACTCCTGTGGGACGACGGAACCGCTGCCGGCTCGCGTCCGCAAGGCGCGTGACGCGGCGGCCGAGGAATGGGTCACGCCCGTGCGTTTCGAGGAGACGATTCGGCGGATGTACGCGGACGGCTACCGCGTCTTCCTGGAAGTCGGGCCGCGCGGGACGTGTTGCGGGCTGGTGGACGAAATTCTGCAGGGTGAACCGCACGTCGCGATGGCGGCCGATTCGATCCATCGGACGGGGCTTCACCAGTTGCTGCACGTCGTCGGGCAGTTGGCGGCGCTGGGCGTGCCGGTCGACCCGATGCCGCTCTATCGCCAGCGGCGGTGTCGGAAGCTGGACTTCTCGGCGCCGTTGCTGTTGAGCGTCCGCCAGGATGCGTCCATGCCGCTCTCCCGCGAATTTCCAGGGCTGAGGTTGATTTCGGAGATGCCGTCGCTCGAACCGGTCATGATGCCATCGGCGGACGTTGCGTCCGGCCCGCGCGACAAGGCGGCCGCCCGCAAGGCGGCGTTGGCGGCTCGGTCGCGGCGGCGGCAGCAGCAGTTTGGCTGGGGGGCGGCGAACCCGCTCATTTCGGACATGGATCCGCTTGCGAATCCGTCGCCGAACGAACAGCCGGGGATGTCAATCGAAATTGTGAAGGAGTTCTCCTTCAAGTCAGAACCGTTGCTGGCCGATTTCGCGCTGGGCACGTCCCAGCTGTCCCATCCGGATCATGAAGACCCCGTGGACGGCCCCTTGCGGGGCTTGACGGTACTGACGCTCGTCGGTGCGGCGGAGATCATGGCCGAACTGGCGCAGACGCTCGTACCGGGTTACCACGTGGTGGCGGTGAACGATCTCCAGCGGCGGCGCATGGTCGTTTTCAAAAACGGGAAACTGCGCCTGTTCGTCCGCGCCGAGCGCGTGGCCGCGCCGCCCAACGTCCGTGCGGCGGTGCGTGTGCAGATTCGCGAGGACACGCCGGATTCGGCGTGGACGTGGCCGGCGTTCGAGGGGTCGTTTCTGTTGGCCGAAGGACCGTTGCCGCCCGTCGCGTTCACGCCGCCCGCGCACCGCAATGCGTTCAGCGACGTCCATTGGGCGGTGAGCGACATCTATCCGGACCGTTTGTTCGCCGGGCCGTTGCTCCAGGGTATCTGCCAGGCGGACCGTTGGAGCAAGTCGGGACTAGACTACGAAGTCGTCGTGCCGGAATCCGACCGTTGCGTCGCCCATACGACGGTGCCCGTCTGGGCGCTCAACCCGCAATTGCTGGCGGCGGTCACGGACGGTTTTTCGCTTTGGCGGAGCCACGAGTTCTACCAAGGCGCGTTTTCGTATGCGTTCCGTCTGCGCGGGCTGTCGCTCTATGCGTTCGCGCCGCCTCCCGGGACGCGGCTCCACTGCTACCTCCGCAACACGGGCGTGACGCCGACGTCGCTCATTTCCGATATTTTCGTATCAGACGGTAACGGCCAGCTCGTGATGGAGTTGCGCGGTTACGAAGAGTTTACGGAACGTGTGCCGGATGCCTACCGCAAGATGTTGCTCGAACCGGCGCGGACGTACCTGTCGCAGGCGTTGCCGGACGAACGGATGGGGGCGTCGAATACGGCCATCGCCACGGCCATGCTGTCCGATGTCGACTACCCGATGTTCGAGCGGAACGAGGAACTGTGGTTGAAGACGCTGTCCTACATCGTCCTCGGCAAGTCGGAACGCCACGAGTTTGCGGAGATGGAGTCCAAAGGCGGCGTGGCGCGGCGGACGGAATGGCTGTTCGGGCGTATTGCGGCGAAGGAGGCCGTGCGGCGGTTTTTGGAGACGTACTACCAGGCGCGGTGGAGCGACGCTGACGTGCAGGTCTATTCCGACCCCAGTGGCAAGCCGCGCGCCACCGGCCCGTGGAAGGATCATCTGTGGAGCGATGTGGAACTCGACCTTTCGATCGCCCACACGGCGCGGTTCATTCTCGCGGCGGTGGCGGTCAATTCGCACGTGGGCGTGGACGTGGAGGCGTTCGACCGCTGTTTGTCGGACGAGTTCATGCGCGGCGTGTTCTGTCCGGAGGAGCAGGAACTGGCCATGAACGCCGTGGACACGCCGAGCGCGATCATCCGCTTCTGGTGTGCGAAGGAGGCCGTCTCGAAAGCGCTGGGCACGGGCATCCGCTATTCGCCACGTGAACTGAACGTCGTGTCGTTCAAGGCCGAGACGGGCGATCTCGAACTGGAACTGCGCGGGCAGTGGGTGCAGAACTTCAAGATGTTCACGGGACGCCGTGTACCCGTGTCGACATTCATCGTGAAAGGGCATGTTGTCGCGACGTGCTTCCTCCCCAACCGCCTCTTCGCCTAGCGGCGGCGATGCATGTCGTTCCGCAAACGACCACGGCGAAAAAAACGTCCTTGTCTGAAACGGCGTCCTGGAATATTGAAACGTTCCTGTCTGTTGACGCGGGGCGGCGGGGGATGGTAGAATGGCGGGCATGGCGAAGACACTTAAAATCCCCTACGGTCTCAAGGACTTCAAGACCATCCGCGAGGAGGGCTACTACTACGTCGACAAGACGGCCTACATCCGCCGGATGGAGGCGCGCGACCGGTTCGTCTTCTTCGTGCGGCCGCGCCGCATGGGCAAGTCCCTCTTCGTCGAGACGCTGCGCTGCTACTACGACGCCCACGAGAAGGCGAACTTCCGGAAACTGTTTGGTGGCCTCGACATCGGCGAGAACCCAACCGAGAACGCCAACAAATACTACGTGCTCCCGCTCGACTTCTCGCTCGTCTCGCCGAGTACGAACGAAACGCTGGAGGCGGCGTTCGAGCAGCACATCGCCATCGCCCTCGACGAC
>CAZTHR010000104.1:0-8050 GCA_964613265.1 uncultured Lentisphaeraceae bacterium
ATGGTGGAGGTGAGGGGAGTCGAACCCCTGTCCGAAATAGAATCAACCAAACTTCTACGCGTGTAGCCGGCCTTTGCTCTCGCTCCGGGTATGCCGACAGGCGGGCTTATCCCGAACCAACCGCTCGGTTGTACGTGGGCGGAACGCGCAAGCGGAGCGCTTTCCGTCAAGTCCTGCTAGATGATGCCGCGGCGGCTCAGCAGGCGTCGGCCGGGCGACATGCGGCTAAAGTTTAAGCCGCGAGAGCGTAATCGTTGTTCGCAATTACAGTTTTTCCCGTTTTTTAACGAGGCCAACGAGAATCCTCGACGCGCAATCTGACCTCAACGTATCCCGTCGAAACCGGATCACCCCCAGTTGTCCTGAGGAACGCCGCGTATATTATCGCATCCGTCCGTGCAAGTCAAGGTGGTTTGTGATAAAATGTTGCGAAATGTTCAAGCGTCTCTGTATCTGTCTGTTCTCTTTGGCCGTCGCGTCTGCGGCGGCCCAGTTGTCGTCCGCGCTTCCGGCGGATCGTTTGGCGTTGGCCAACCAGCTCGCGAAACGCGGTCTCGTGAAGGAAGCCCTCGTCGAGTATGAGGCCATCCGCCACGCAAAGGACGTACCGCAGGACGAGATTCTCTACCGCCTGGGCATGGCCTATCGTCGCCTGACGCCACCGAAGACGGCCGATGCGGCGGCGGCGTTCACCGCGTTGATCAAAGACCATCCTGCGTCCCGCTACGTCGACTATGCGCGGCTTGAACGCGCCGCGCTGCAGGCGGATGCGCGGCGGCGGACAACGGACTTGCTGGCGCTCGATCGCACGGAAGTCCCCAGTCCGGTACGGGCTACGGCGCTCTATCGTCTGGGTGAGTTCAGCGAGAAGGACGGCGACACGGATGCAGCCGTCAATTTCTACCAGCGGGCTGCGCGTGTTTCCCCTACGAACGCCCTCGCGACGTATGCGCATCTGCGCACGGCCGCGCTGTTGGCCGCCTCGCCCGCCGTTGTCAACCACACGTGGGCGCAGCGGATTTACGCGGACTTGGCGAAGGGGAACGATGCCGCGCTCGTCGAACAGGCCGTTTTCTTTTCGGCGATGCTGAACTACCGCGACGGCCACTACGCCGAGGCGGTCGCGGGATTTCGTCGGTTGGCGGATGATTTCGCGGACGGCGCGTATACCGCCGAGTCGCGCATCTACGCCTGTTGGGCGAACTTCCTGTCGCGGCAGTACGGCGAGGCATTGCGTCTGGCGTCCGATCTGAAAGCGCAGGGGAACGAGGATGCCGCGTATTTGACGGCGGCGTCGCTCCGGGCGTTGGAGCGGCAGTCGGATGCGCGTTCGGCCTACGGCGACTATTTGCGGCAGTATCCAAACGGTCGCCATGCGGCGGCGGCCCGGCATGAGCGGCTGCTTGTTCTCTCCGCCCTCGGCGATTCCGCCGCCGTGCTGGACGAACTCGCGCGTCATCCGCCGGTGTTGACGGACAAGTCGGCCGACCGCATTCTGAATCTCGGCTACGAAGCCGCTGTCGCCGTCACGAACTATCCGCAGGCGATCCAGTACGCCGCGCTCATTGCCAAGATGACGAACAGCCCGTACGCGATGAACGCCACGCAGCGTCTGGCCTGGTTGAAGGAGCAGGAAGGGCAGTGGAAGAGCGCGGCGGCGTTGCACCGCCACCTCGTCGCGCATTGGCCGGATAGCCCGTCCGCCGCCCAGTCCCTCTATCAGGCGGGTATGGACGAAATCAAACGGGGGCGCTCCGATCTGGCGCGAAACGACTGGACGGAACTGCTGGCCCGCTACCCCGATTCGCCGTTGGCCGCCGACGCCCTCTATGTGCGGGCGATGGAGGAGATTCGCGCCAAGGAATACCGTACGGCCGAGCGGACGCTGGCAGAACGTGCGCGTCGCTTCCCACAGGCGGGTCGCGTGGCCGAGGCGTCCTACTGGTGGGGCGTGGCGGCGAAAGGCATTGACGACGATCCCGAGGCCGAACGCCATTTCCGTGACGCCTTGGCCGCCCGGCCGACGGCCGAGTTCGACCGCGAAATCCGCCTGGAACTAGCCGCCGTTCTCCAGCGGCGCGGCCGGACGGTTGAATCGGCGCAGATGTTCGCGGGGCTGTTGGAAACGAAAGCGGTGGATCGTCTGCCCCCCGAAACGCTCGCCTGGGTGGCGGAGAGCCTGTTGGAGACGACGAACGGCACGTTGGCGGCGGTCGCCGCGAAGGTCATCGAGAACCGGAACGTCAGCCCGGCGTGGAATCAAACGGGTGCTACGCTCGCCGGCGAAGCGGCGGAAAGTCTGGGTGAAACCGATGCGGCGGCGGCGGCCTACGCGCGGGCGCTCAAAACGGGCGCACGAACCGTCGCCGGCACGAAAGCCGCATTGGCGTTGGGGAAGATTGAAAGCCAGAAGGGGTTGTTTGACGAGGCGAAGGCGCATTTGGCCGATGCCGTGGAACGTGCGAAATCCACGGAACAGCTGGCCTATCGCGCCCAGGCCTACGCGGCGCTTGCGCGTAATGAGGAAGAGCGCGGCGATTCGGCGGCGGCGCTTGGCTACCATTTGCTCGTCGGGACGTTGTTCGACGATGCGGAAATCGTTCCGCGCGCATTGGCGCGCGCGGCGGCGATTCTGAAAGAACAGGGCAAGGCGAAAGAGGCGGCGGAACTGCTGGACGAGTTGAAGAAGCGGTATCCGGACGCTGTGGCGAAGTGACACGGGAGACGGGACGAATGGATCTTGAACGGGATTTGGAACAGGTCGACGACGCCTCGGATTCGCGCGAGCGGCGGCTGACGCTGTTGGCGATTGTGTTGGTTGTCTCCCTTGGCATCCATCTGGGACTGATGACGTCGCTGTCGGACTGCGCGTTCGCGCCGCTGTCGGGTCCGATGCCGAATGATCGGAAGTGGACGAAAGACCTGCCGACGATGCACGTGGAGACGTTGACCGAAGACCCGCTGGCGAAGATGCTCGACGTCGAGACGCCGCCGCCGGCGGCCGCGCCCGACACCGAACAGCCGGAGGAGCGCGTGGAGCGTCTGGCCGGCACGGTCGAACGCGCCCCCGCCCCTAACCTCCCCGACACGCCGTTCGAGCCGCCGTCCGCGTCGACGCCCCTGCCCGAACCGGCGCCGGTCGAGGCGGCGCAGTGGCAGCCGCGTCAGCAGATCGCCGAAATCACGACGCCGACGGTGCCTGACGAACAGGCCGCGTTGCCGCGTCTCGTCATTCCGCGTGTTGCGCGTACGAGCCGGGCGGCCGACATCACGCCCGCCGTCGATCTGCCCCTGCCTGAATCCGTCGCGTCCGCCGCGCCGAAGCCCGTTGCGCTGACGGGCGGACTGAAAGCCTCGACGTCGACGGGCGCGAACGGGGAGGGCGGCACGGCTGCCGCGTTTGCCGCGCCCGCGCCCGTGCCGCCGCCCGTGGATCTGCCGAATGCGGCGAGCCTGGGCATCGGCAGTTCGCCGATCGGGCAGCCGCCCGCGCCGACGATTCTGCCGGACGCGGAACGGCGCGTGAAGGAACGGGCGGCCGCCGGGCCGAGCGCCGCCGAGAAGGCGAAGGCCGTTCCGCCGCCGCCCGCGACCCTGCACGTCGATGAAAAGGTCGTCGAGGCCGAAAAGAAGGCCGTGCGGACGTTGCGTGACGAAAATGTGCGTGACAGCCGGCCGTTCGATGCGAACGTGCAATTGGAGTTGACGGCGTGGACGGACTGGGTTCAGACGAAGCGCAAGTATTTTCGCATTCGCGTCAAATCGAAGGCCCAGAATCCGCTGCCCGTTGTTTCAAAGGATCTCGTTTTCCTGCTGGATGCGTCGGGGTCGATTGGCAACCCGCGCCTGAAGTCGTGCCGCAAGGCCATTTCGGCGGCGTTGCGGCGGTTGAACACGGGCGACCGTTTCAACGTCGTGGCGTTCCGCGACAAGTTCACGTTCGCGTTTTCAGACGTGGCGTGGAAGGAGGTGTCGGCGCAGTCCCTCGATGCGGCCGACGATTGGATGGCGGCGCTGACGGCGCATGGGCAGACCGACGTTTTTCGCACGTTGCGTGGCGTTCTGGCGATGCCGCGCGATCCGGCGCGGCCCGTCGTCGCGTTCGTCGTGACGGACGGTGACGCGACGAGCGGCCTGACCCGTTCCGCCGAAATCATCACGCGCTTTGCGGAGTTGAACGACGGACTTGTGTCGATCTACATGTACGGTGTGAAAAGCCAGGCGAACGCCTACTTGATGGACATGGTGACACGCGGCAGTCGAGGCGGTTGGTCGCTCTACGAGGGCTACACGCGCGGCGGGGCGGGCGCGGGCATTCCCGAACTCGCCAAGACGTTCGAGCGGCCCGTGTTGACGGACATTTCCGTGCTCTTTTCGTCCTCCTCCCGCACGGAGGTTTATCCGCGCCGCGTCACGAATCTCTGCATGGATGCGCCGGTGGAGATCTACGGGTCGTGCCCCGTCGACCAAACGGAGGCGGTGTTCGTCCTGCGCGGACTGAACGGGGCGGATACCTACGAGAGTATGTTCCGTATTCCGTTTGGCAAGGCGGCGCCGGGTACGGAGCAGATCAAGACCGACTGGGCGCAATGCCGGATGCACGAGCTGATCGCCGCCTACACGAAAAAGCCCGACGTCGGTTTGATGCGGACGATGCAGACGTTTGCCAAAACGTACCAGATTCCGATTCCGTATGAGAAGGAGATCAAATGAAGAAGGTCGCATGTGTGCTGGCCCTGTTCGCCGCCGTTTCCGCCGTTGCGGGTGAATGGAAGGGGCTTGAGGAGGACAATTGGATTTTCGGGCGCAAGATGACGGCGGCCGATTTACGACGGAAGGTCGTGTTCGTGGTGGACTGGGACGTCAATGCCGCATCGGCGGCCGAAGACCTTTTGTTCGTCCAGAAGAACGTGATCGGACAGAAGAACAGCGGGCATCCCGTGGAGATTGTCGCGTCTTGCCGTTCGTCGGCGACGATGGACGAGATGAAAGCGGCCGCGCCCAAGTTCTTCAGCGCGAAGTGTCCGGTCTATCAGGGCGCGGAATTTTCCGACGCGCCGGGCAACGCCAAACTGCCGTTCTACTACGTGGTCGATCCGGCGCGGACGGTTCGCTATGCGGGGAATGACAAGAACGACGCCGTGGTGGCGATGGTGGAGGTCTTGACGGACTTGCCGGTTGTCGGGCAGATTCTCGGCGGTGTACCGCTCAAAAAGTTCAAGAACCTCCAGAAGACGCTCGTCATGGGCAAGAAAGCGGAGGGTGCCGCGCTGGCATCCGTGCGGATGGCCTTGAAGAGCAAGAAACCGGCGGAAGTCGAGGAGGCGCAGGCGGTACTGGATGCCGTCGAAAAGGCGAAGCAGAATCTCAAGGACGAAATCAAGGAATGTCTGGAAGCGGGCGACAAGGGCACGGCGCTGCGTGACATTCGTTGGTTCTGTCAGAGTTGGCCATCGGAGAAGGAACAATACGTCGACGATTTCAAGAAACTCGCGGCGGACCCGGAGGCACGGGCGGCCGAAGCCGCTTTGCTGAAGGCGATGAAGAAGAGAAAATGATTAAAATATGAACTTCGATTCTGTTGAAGACTGTCTGGCGGCGTTGCGGCGCGGCGAAATCATCGTCGTGACGGATGACGAAGACCGCGAAAACGAGGGTGATTGCGTCTGCGCGGCGGAATTCGCCACGACGGAAAACGTCAATTTCATGGCGACCTACGCCAAGGGGCTGATCTGCATGCCGATGAGCCGGGCGTGGTGCGAGAAGCTCGATCTGCCGCAGATGGTTACCCACAACACGGACAACCATCAGACGGCGTTCACCGTGTCGATCGACGCGGTTGAGACGACGACGGGCATTTCCGCCGAGGAACGGTCGGCCACCGCGCTCGCCTGTGTTCGCGACGGCGTGAAGCCGGAGGATTTTCGTCGGCCCGGCCATATGTTTCCCCTGCAGGCGCGCGCCGGCGGCGTGTTGAAACGCGCCGGGCATACGGAGGCGACGGTGGATTTGTGCCGTTTGGCGGGTCTGAAGGAAGTCGGCCTCTGCTGCGAGATCATGCGGGACGACGGACGGATGGCGCGGCGGCCGGATCATGAGGCGTTCGTTCAGAAGCACCATTTGAAGTACCTTTCGATTGCCGATCTGATTGCCTATCGGCGTCGGACGGAGAAGTTGATCGAATGCGTGGAGGATGTCGATCTGCCGACCGACTACGGCCATTTCCGCCTCCGTATGTACCGCAGCTGCCCCGACAACTTGGAGCATTTGGCGCTCATCAAAGGCGATCTGCGCGGTGCGGAACCGCCGCTCGTGCGCGTCCATTCGGAGTGCTTCACGGGCGATGTGTTCGCGTCCGAGCGTTGCGACTGTGGCCATCAGCTCCATCGGGCCATGCAGATGATCGAACAGGCCGGGCGCGGTCTCGTGCTGTACATGCGCCAGGAAGGGCGCGGCATTGGACTGGCGAACAAGCTCCACGCCTACAAGTGGCAGGAGAAGGGGCTGGACACCGTCGAGGCGAACGTCAAGCTGGGCTTCGCGCCCGATCTCCGCGACTACGGCGTGGGGGCGCAGATTCTTGTCGATCTTGGTCTTTCGCAGATTCGCCTCCTTACGAACAACCCCTGTAAAATCAAGGGACTGGCGGGGTACGGAATTGAAATCGTCGAGCGTGTACCGATCGTCGTGCCGCCCAATGCGTATGACAAGCGGTATCTGGAGACGAAGAAGGATAAGATGGGCCATTTGATTTGAACGAGCGATTTGTCGAACGTAATTGAAACGTATTAAAAAGAAACAAGGAGACGATACATGAAGAAGATGTTGGTTGCCGTCGCCGCGATGAGTGCAGCGACGTCCGTGTTCGCGGGGCTGTACGGCGATACGCCGGACGCCAAGCACGCTTGGTCGGTGCATGACATGAACCGTCCGAACCCCGTCAAGGTGACGCCCGGCGCCCAGTTGGGCCAGCCGCCGAGCGATGCCGTGGTGCTGTTCGACGGCACGAAGGAGAGCTTTGAGAAGAATTGGTGCGACGGGAAGGGCAATCCGTCCCAGTGGAAGTATGGCGATGGCGATTTCTACTGTGTGTCGGGCTGGAAGAACGGCGGCGACGTCTACACGCGCGAGGCGTTCGGCGACTGCCAGCTGCACCTTGAGTACCGCCATGACGCCGACCTTGGCCTTGTGCCGAAGAACGGGGCGCAGATGCACGGCAATTCCGGCGTGTTCATCATGGGCAACTACGAAATCCAGGTGCTCGAATCCTACGGCACGAATCCGGCGGACATGAAGAACCCGAACTACGCGGATGGTCAGGCCGGCGCGGTCTACGCCGAAAATCCGCCGATGGTCAACCCGTCGCGCAAGCCGGGCGAATGGCAGGTGTACGACATCGTGTTCCACCAGCCGAAGTGGGACGGCAACAAGCTGCTTCATCCGGGCAGCGTGACGGTCTTCTTCAACGGCGTTCTCGTGCAGGATCATTGGGAGATGGAAGGTCTCACCACGCACTGCCGTCGCCGTCCGTTGGCGCCGCACGCGCCGAAGGGCAGGTTGCACTTCCAGGACCACGGCTGCCCCGTGCACTTCCGCAACATCTGGATTCGCGAGATTCCGTCGCGCTGGGACAACACAACGCATTCCGTGCTCGCGGGCAAGGAAGCGGACGTGATGGCCCTCCGTCGTGAAACGGCGCAGAAACTGATGGCGAAGATCGACGTCGCTAAATGCGATGCTGGCACGGTCAACCAGATGCTTGAAGTGATGTCCTATTCGAAGGACGAGCCGTTCATGTCCGCCTGCAAGAAGATTGTCGGTGGGTATCTGGCGAAGTTGGACGCGATGGACGACGCTGCGCTGGACAAGGCGAAGGGCGAGATCATGTCCGTCAAACGTTCGCTCGACGTTCTGTCGCGCAACAAGGTGATCGAGAACTGCCCGCTTTGCAAGAAGATCGGCGCGATCGTGCAGAAGAAGGGTTGGAAGTAAGCGACCATTCCGATTCGCGGTTTCATTACAGGACGCCTCCGGTTTCTTCCGGGGGCGT
>CAZTHR010000105.1:0-7990 GCA_964613265.1 uncultured Lentisphaeraceae bacterium
GGTCGAGATGGACGGAAATCTGCGGGTACGGAATCTCGATGCCGGCGGCCCGATAGGCCGCTTCAACGGCCTTTTGGACATCCGCGCGTACCGTCCAGTAGTCGGCGCACGTCGCCCATGGCCGAATGGCGATCGCCACGGACGAGGCATCGAGCGCGGCCACCGTCACAACAGGTGCCGGATCCGGTAGTACGCCCGGAATCGCAACCAACGCCTCACGCGCAACCTGCATGGCCCGGTCGAGATCCGTTCCGTAGGCCACGCCGACCAAGATGTCCACACGGCGCGTACCGAGCGCGGAAAAGTTCGTAATGGCGCTCCCCCACACCGTACCGTTCGGCACGGTAATGCGCTTGTTGTCCGCCGTCGCCAACACGGTCGCCATCATGTCGAGCGCCAGCACCGTCCCCTCGACGCCACCGACGGTCACGTAGTCGCCAACTTTGAACGGATGGTTGAGCGCGATCATCAGACCGGCCGCCAACGAACCAAGCGATTCTTTGAATGCGAAACCGAGTACCACGCCCGTCACTCCCAAACTCGCCACAAGCGGCCCTACGTCCACGCCGAGACGCCCCAGCGCAAGCACGATGAGAATCGCCCAGCAGGTTTTGGAGACGACGCTGCAGATGAATGTTTCGAGCAGACGATCCACGCGCTTCGCCTTCCGCAGGGCGCGACGAACGGCCGCGACAACACCGCGCACGACGAACGCGCCCAAAAACAGAATCAGCAAGGCGGTCAGAAAATTGAGGACGCACGACACGCCGTTCTGCGCCAGCCAGGACATTACGGCGTCAATCGCTGCGCCAACCTTACTCTTCAACATCGTCTTGTTCCTTCTTCTCCGACGCTTTCGCCTTGAAAATCCCCGTCTGCCAAACGACGACCGCCGCAATCAGCACGAGCAACGCAAGCGCGAACTCGCCGCTCTCCTCAATCGTCCGCAACACGCCTTTCGCCGTATCGGACAACTTGACGTCCGCCAACAGAATGCGCCCGAAGAAATTCCAGAAAATGACAAGCGCCGCCAATACGGCCAACGTGACAACGACCCGTTTCCAGCGACGGATGGACAACATCGACAGTCCCTTCCGCACCGGCTCGATGAACAGATTGCGATGCCGCCGTTCAACCGGCTTGCACGGCGTGGACGGCATCGGCGGCGTCGCGACGGCGGCCACAGGTGTGGCGGGCTTCGGCGTGGACACCTTGATTTTGCCGGAGGACGTGCGCGGAAACGGTTCAGTACGCACGATGACCTGACGGATGCGTTTGTAGAGCGGCAAGGACTTGTTGGCCAGGTCGATCTGGCGACGCACAGTCTCTTCGGACACAACGGCGTAGACTTCCGCTTTCACCTCGCGCGTCGTCGGATCGCCGGACACAAGAACTTCGCGGATGCCCGGCAGGGACATCAGCCGCTCCTCCAGTTCCTCCGGCGCCACTTTCTTACCGGACGAGAGGATGATCGTACGCGACGCACGGCCTGTGATCCACACGAACCCCTCTTCGTCAATCCGCCCGTAGTCGCCCGTCGAGAACCAGCCCTCGCCATCGAGGACATCCGCAGTTCGCACAGGCTCCTTGTAGTAGCCCTTCAGTACGGCCGGACCGCGCAACTGGAGAATGCCGTCGGGCGACACGCGCGCTTCCATCCCGCCCTTGCCGTGGCAGGCCTGGCCCGCGCAGCCGCGCCGATTGGAATCGACGGGTTCGATGGAGTAGAGGGACGTCGTCTCCGTCAAACCATACCCTCCGAGCGGCTGGATGCCCAGCGACATCAACAGTTCATACGTCCGTCCCGGACAAGGCGCCCCGCCGATAACGATCCAGTGGAGCGGCGCCCCCAGCGCCTCCTCCGCACTCGCCCCGTGCTGAGAGATTTTCATCGCGAGCAGTTCCGCCAACGCGGGTACGAGGAAGAGGTATTGCGCACGGAATCGTTCGACCGCGTCGTAAATGCGACGGAAGTCGGGACAGACGCCGAGCGCCACGCCGTGGGCCAACATCATGTACGTCGTGCAGACACCGAAGATATGGTGGAGCGGCAGAAGCATCAGCGAACGGTCGCCCTGCTGGACATTCAACTGCGCCGCCGAAAAGTCCGAAAACGTACGAATGCCGTGCAACGTCAGTTCCGCGCCGCGCGGTTTCGACGTCGTACCGCTCGTGAAGACGATCATCGCCGTCTCGTCCTCGTCGCGGGGCGGCTGATCAAAGACCCCTGGCGCACCCGCCTCCAGTTTCTGGTGGGCAAATGAAAGCAAGCGGTCCGCAACACGCGAACCGAACCCGCCGATCATCAGATTCGGCAACAGTTTCTTGACGGCCTTCGCTTTCTCCGCATGGAGAACCGAATGGACGAGGAGTTTGGCGCCGGTGAAGACCAGACGTTCCGCCAGCTCCTCGGCCGAAAGCCCCGCTTCCAGCGGCACCACGCAGGCGCCGCCGAACGTGCAGGCCACGTGGGCCGTCATCCATTCATAGGAATTTTCGCCCAGCAAGCCAATCACCGCGCCGGGGATGTGCTGCTGGATCAGGTAGGCGATCGCCTCGATGTCGTCCGTGAATTCGCGCCAGGAAATCGGCACCGACCGATCGCCCGCGCCGATGAGGAACGCGGCTTCGCCGCCGTGTTCCTCACGCTGTTTCTTGAACTGCTCGAAAAGTGTCGTTTCTGCCATGTCGAAATTCCGGAACGTGTTTCATCGTACGCGCTGAATCGCGCCGAAGGGGCAAACCTGGCTGCACTGGATGCATCCCGCGCAGAGGGCGGGATCGATCTTCATCTGGAAACGGTTCGGCGCGATTTCCGCACCGCGCGTCATCGCCGGGCAACCCATCTTGAAACAAGCGCCGCAGGCCTTGCACTTCGCGGCGTCGACTTCGCACAGACCTTCCTTCGTGAGCTTCGCCGCAATCCGACACGGCGCGTAGGCCACGATCAACGCTCCCTCGTCGCCGTCCATCGCGTCCGTCAGCACGCGCTCCAGTTCCTTCAAGTCGTCCGCGCTCACCTTCACGACCTTCTTGTAGCCGCAGGCCTTCGCCAGGTCCTGGATGTCCGTCACCGGCGCCGGATCGCCCGCGAGCGTCTTGCCCGTGCCAGGGTTGTCCTGATGGCCCGTCATGGCCGTGATGCGGTTGTCGAGCACGACGGTCGTCACGGGCGTGCCGTTGTAGTGGGCGCTCAGAATGCCCGTGATGCCGCTGTGGAAGAACGTGGAATCGCCCAGCACCGCACAGATGCGCCCCTTGAAACCGGCCTTCTTCATGCCGGCGGCGTTGCCGATGGACGCGCCCATGCAAATCGTCGTGTCCATCGCGTTGAGGGGCGGAAACGCACCGAGCGTGTAGCAGCCGATGTCGCCCGTCACGGTGGCCTTGAGTTTGGAAAGAACGTAGAAGACACCACGGTGACCGCACCCGGCGCAGAGAACGGGCGGACGCGTCGGCAGGGAGGCGTCGGGCGTGACGGGCTTCGCCTCGTCCACGTCGCCCAGCAGTTCGTGGCGGAGGTTCTGCAGACGGTCGGGGTTCAACTCCCAAATGTCGAGATCCGTCGTGTGGGCGACGGTCCAAATGCCCAGCGCGTTCACCTGCTCCTCCAGGAAGGGATCGAGCTCCTCGACCACGAGCACGCGGTCGACCGACGCGGTGAACTTCTTCACGAGTTCGACCGGCAGCGGATTCGTCCAGCCGAGCTTGAGTACGGCAAATTCGGGGAAGACCTCCTTGACGTACTGGTAGGCGACGCCGCTCGTGATGATGCCGAGATCGGGGCGTCCCGGCTCAATGCGGTTGAACGGACTTTCCGCGCCCGCCGCCGCCATCTCCGCCGAACGCGCCTGCGCCTTCACGCGGTGCTGACGCGCGAAGAGCGGCACAGGAATCGTATGGGAAATGTCCTTCTTGTAGGGAATGACGGAATGCGGCGCCGGGGCGAAGCCCGTCAGATCGACAAGCGAACTCGAATGGCTCGTGCGCGTCGTCAAGCGCAGCATCGCGGGAACCTTGTACTTCTCCGACGCCTCGAACGCCGCCTGCACCATCTCGTAGGCTTCCTGCGAATCCGACGGCTCGAACATCGGCATCCGGGCGAATTTCGCGAGGTTGCGGTTGTCCTGCTCGTTCTGCGAAGAGTGCATTCCGGGATCGTCCGCAGTGACGACGACCATGCCGCCCGTCGCGCCGACGTAGGTGAACGTCATGAGCGGATCCATGGCCACGTTCAACCCGACGTGCTTCATCGTCACGAGCGAACGCGCCCCGGCGATGGACGCGCCGATTGCGGTCTCCATGGCCACCTTCTCGTTGACGGCCCATTCGCACTTCGTCACGTCCTTGAACTTCACGAGGTTTTCCAGAATCTCCGTGGACGGCGTACCCGGATAGGCGCTCGCCACCACGCAACCGGCCTGGGCCGCACCATACGCCACGGCCTCGTTGGCCGACAACAATTTCTTCGTGCTCATCGTACTCAGATTCCTTCTTCTTCTTTTCGGTATCCGTTCAGTATATCAAAAGATTGCAAACCCATCGGGCGGGCGGTCAGTCGCACACCAGATCCTCAACGGTGATTTTCGTACGGTGGCGGGCGCCAAAGGTCTCGACTTCCAGCACGGATGCCATCCAGCGGTCGCCGAACTTCTTGATGCGCGTCCCCCACAGGCGACGAATCGGCTTACCCTTGTCGTCCACCTGTTCCGCCTGCAACAAACAGCCCGTCTTCTTGTCCACCCACAGGCGGACGCCCGACAACCCCTCCACAGGCGCGGGCGGACGCGCGAAGACGACAAGGCACGTCTGCCCGTGCACCGTCTCCCCTTCCCGCGCCGTCTCGTATTCCGCCGACGTCCACCAGAGGAAATCGAACGTCAGATCGAGCCATGTCACATCCGTCTCCAACACACGGTCGAGCAGGGACGGCGCGGTGGCCGACGACGGTTCAAGGCGCATGATCGGACGCGCCCCGGGGCGGCGCGTGACCGTCGCGGACGACAGCAGATTCGTTTCGCCGCGCGGCGTCAGACGCACCGTCATCTGCGTCACCTCGTCCGAATGGTTCAACGCAAGACGGTAGCCGAATTCCTTGGAGACAATGCCCCGCCGATTGCGGAGAATCAACGCGCCCGACAACTCCACACGCCCCGCCGGCAGCATGTCACGCGCCGCCTTCAACACGGACGCCGCCGACGCATCCGCCGTCAACACGGGCGGCAACTCCGTCCCCGCCACGACGTCGATCGGCGTGTCCTGCGCGGCACCGCGTCCCACAGCCACCCCTAGCAGGCAGAGGAACAACAGGGTTTTCTTCATCGCTTGGCCTCCTTGGCCTTGATCTTCTGCTCCAGCGCCTTGTCTTCCGGCCCGCCGGCGTCGCGGCCCATCTCATAGTAGTCACGCGCCGATTCGGCATCCTCGCCCATCTTCAGAAGCAGGTACGACAGATTGTAGCAAGGCAGGTAGGACTTCGGATGCTTCCGAATAGCCCGCTCCAACGTCCGGCGCGCCGCGAAATTCGACCCGGCGCCCGACTGCGCGGCGGCACGGAGGAGAAGGACGTTCAAATCATCCGGCTTCTCCTTCTGCAAATCCGCCAACAGGAGATCTGCCGCACGATAGTTCTTGTTGCGCACTTCGTCGTAGGCCGCGTTTAGACGCGTCGCGAACGGTACAGCGGACGTCTGGACGGACTCGGCCGTCGGCGCCTTGTCGGATTTTTTATCGTCCCCCGTCGCATCTGCATCCTTCCGCGTCCCCTCCTTCTTCGCCGGCGTTTCGGCGTCCTCCGCTGGATCGTCGGGGTTCTTGATACCGTGCTTCTTGTTCCACTTCTTCTGGAGTTCCGTCGTGTTGGACACGGCCACGGCGCGTTCGTTCTCGTTGATCTGCGCGAAACGGATCGTGTCGATGGCGGCCGTACAAGCCGCCCGGCGGTTGCGCAACGGCGCGAACTCCGTCGTCTCGGCACGGTCGGGATTTTCTTCTTCGACGCGATCGAGTTCCGCCAACGCGAGCTTGTAGTTCTCGATGGCCTTGTCGCCGTTGCCGTTCAACGATTCGTCTTCGGCAAGTTCGATGTAGTCGTTCGCCTTTTCGAGCAGACGATGAAGGCGGGGCGGTTGGTTCGTGCTGTCCTCGTCATAACCGAACGGCCAGTACCATGCGGCCGCCGCCCGGTCGGGTAGGAACGCCGCGCCCGCACACAACGCCCACAACCAGAAGAATGTCCGTTTCATCGTTTTGTCTCCGCTGTCATGTTTCGACGCGCCGCCCGAACAAGGGACAGGGGCGCGGTCTCAATTCTTAAACGAATGGATGGGCGCGGGGATGCGACCTTTGCGGCTGACGAACTTCGACGAATCGAACCGGTTGACGGCCATGACAGGCGCGTGCCCAAGGAGACCGCCGAATTCAACCGTGTCGCCCACGTCCTTGCCGACGACGGGGATGATGCGCACGGCGGTCGTCTTCTGGTTGACCATGCCGATGGCGGCCTCGTCGGCAATGATGCCGGCAATCGTCGTCGCGGGCGTGTCGCCCGGAATCGCAATCATGTCCAACCCCACGGAGCAGACACACGTCATCGCTTCAAGTTTTTCGATTGTCAACGCGCCGGCGTCCACGGCGTCAATCATGCCCTGATCTTCCGATACGGGGATGAACGCGCCCGACAGCCCGCCCACGTAGGAGGAGGCCATGACGCCGCCTTTTTTCACCTGGTCGTTCAAGAGCGCGAGCGCGGCCGTCGTACCGGGCGCACCCGGATGCTCCAGCCCGATTTCCTTGAGGATGTCCGCCACGGAATCGCCCACCGCCGGCGTGGGCGCAAGCGAAAGGTCGATGATGCCGAATGGCACGCCGAGCCGCTGCGCGGCTTCCTGCGCCACGAGCTGACCCACGCGGGTGATTTTGAACGCCGTTTTCTTAATCGTCTCGCACAGCGTCTCGAAGCCCGCCCCGCGAATCTGCTCCAACGCGCATTTCACGACGCCCGGCCCGGACACGCCCACGTTGACGACCGCATCGCCTTCCGTGACGCCGTGGAACGCACCCGCCATGAACGGATTGTCGTCCGGCGCGTTGCAGAGCACGACGAGCTTCGCACAACCAAGCGAACCGCGATCCTTCGTCCGCTCCGCCGTGGCTTTCACGATTTCGCCCATCAGGCGAATGGCGTCCATGTCCAACCCCGTCTTCGTGGAGCCGACGTTTACGCTGGAACAGATTCGCTCCGTGACGGCGAGGGCTTCGGGAATGGACTTGATCAGCAGTTCGTCCGACGGCGTCATGCCCTTCGAGACGACGGCGGAATAGCCCCCGAGGAAGTTGACACCCAGATCCCGCGCCGCGCGGTCAAGCGTCCGGGCGATTTCCACATAATCGCCCGGCGTGTGGCAGCAAGCCGCACCGACGAGCGCGATTGGCGTGATTGAAATGCGTTTGTTGACGATGGGGATGCCGAATTCGCGCGAGATGTCCTCACCCGTCTCCACAAGACGGCCGGCGTAGCGGACGAGCTTGTCGTAGATGTTGCGGCAGACGGTTTCAAGCCGCGCATCCGCGCAATCCAACAGACTGATGCCCATCGTAATCGTGCGGACGTCCAGGTTCTCGTCCTGGATCATCTTGTTCGTTTCGAGAACTTCCTGGATGTTGATCATGGCGACTAGATCCGGTGCATTTTCTCGAAGATCTCCGCCTTCTGGCAGCGGATTTTCATGCCCATGTCAAGGCCGAGGCGCGTAAGTTCCGCACCGACCGTCTCGAACGGCTTTTCACACGCGGCCATATCGACAATCATCATCATGTTGAAGTATTCCTGGACGACGGTCTGGGAAATATCCAGAATGTTGATGCCGTTTTCCGCCAGATAGGTACACGTCCGCGCCAGAATGCCCACGGCGTCCTTGCCGACCACGGTTATAATCGCTTTCTTCATGGGCGGTATTATAGCAAAAAAACCATGCTTTCGGCCGCCCCA
>CAZTHR010000106.1:0-7965 GCA_964613265.1 uncultured Lentisphaeraceae bacterium
CTTCCGGGGCGCGGCGCTGCACACGCTCGAAGAGATCGCCTGCGAGCAGATGCCGGTCTGCTACGGCCCGCATCGAGAATTCGGAATAAATCTAGATGGTTGATATTGTTCGTCATATCAATCTCTATCGGGAATGAGTCAGGCATGTATGGAACACGTATTCTCGGGAAAAGGCAAACGGTGTCGACTTGTTTGTCAACGTTGACAATGAACAGTTCTATTCGCTGGTATTGTTTCCTTGCGGATCGGGGCAGTGCAGAAAAAGCGCGTACGATATTCCGGTGATGCCCATTAAAGTGTCCGTTGATGAGACTTACAGGGGAAGTCGATTGCCCGTTTCTCTATGCCAGGTTTTCAATTGTCAGGAAAGTGGCATATGCAGGAACGATGCTTCTTTGAACGACGATGTCAGCGTGCCACGCGAAGAGAAAAGGAGTGATTTTGTGGTTTTGCGCGGTTACGCGGCGGAGCGGGAAAAACGTCCATCTCCGCCCGCGCAGCCCTCCGCGCCACACAAATGCCACACAAAAATGCACTGGATTCAGATAAAAAATCCACCAATCCCGTAAAACCACCATAAACATAAAACGCCGCAAAACCCTTTGTTTTACAGGTTTCGCGGCGTTTCGATTTCGTTTCTGCTGGTGCCGGAGGAGGGACTCGAACCCTCACGTCCTCGCGAACGGCAGATTTTGAGTCTGCTGCGGCTGCCATTACGCCACTCCGGCAAAAAAGGATAAACTCCTTTTTTAGAACGAAGAACGGGAGAGAGTTTATCAAACTTATCTCCGAAACGCAATCGGAAAGTTGTAATATCTCGTGGCGCAGTTTCAGACAAGGGGAAACAATGCCGAACCACGAAGAAAAAAGGACATCGCCATTGGGATGGCCGCTTGCCGGGCTGGGACAACGCCCACGACGTCTGTAGATCTAGTATGATTGCATCGTCAAAAGAAGCATACCGAAAGGCAGACGCCGTGAGCAGAAAGAAGGATGCCATAAGGAATGCTCCGTATGCGTATCTCGACTTCACGATACGCCTGGCAAACTGTCTTCCTTCTTATTGGGAAAACTACAACGAAGTTGTTTGGGGGCTCCCCATCAAACGAAGTTGTGGGTGTCCGCGGGGGGACTTTTGTGGTAGAATACATCCGTCCGTGAAAGGAGACTGCATTGTATGAAGATTGCTAGATTGAGTTTGATGGGCCTCGTGTGTGCGACGGCTCTGTTGGGTACATCTGAAGCGTTTGCGAATCCGCCGCCGCCCCCGCCGCCGCCGGGTGTCGCGTTGCCGCCGGGCTACAACTGGTGTCCGCGTTGTGGCGGACACGGCCGCGTGGCGAGTGGCTTTCTAGGCTGGAAGTCGAAGAAATGCCCTGACTGCCGTGGCACGGGCATGATGGCGCCGCCGCCGCGTCCGGGCGGGCCGCGTCCCGACGCGCATCGTCCTGCGCCGCCGCGTCCGCACGCCGGCGGAGCGCCGCATCCGGGCGGGCCACGTCCCGACGCGCATCGTCCTGCGCCGCCGCCGGGACGGCGTCCTGAAGCGAAACCGCGTCCGCCGCAGGGTGGTGGTCATCCGGGGGTACAGAATCGTCCACCGCAGGGCGGGCCGCGTCCGGGTGCGCAGAGCCGTCCGCCGCAGAAGGGCGGTCGTCCGGATGCGCCGAAGAAACCGGGGGCGCGTCCGAACGACGGTCAGCCGGGTGGGCGTCCGCGTCCTCGGTAAGCGGAGTCGCCCGCGTTGCCACGGTCTCGTGTTTATTTGACGGAGCTGTCCTGCGCGTGTGCGCTGGGCCGCTCGAACGTGGACATCCTCGCGAACGCCTCAAAAGGGTCGTGCGCGGGGATGGTTTCGTCTGCGGACGACATTCCAAATCGAACGGTCTTGTTCGGCGCGGTGCCGGGCGATTTGCCGGTGATTGACGATCCGGACTTCGATTTTCGGACGAATCGTCTGCTGCTTCAGGCCGTACAGGGATTCGGTTCGGCGCTGTCGGCGTTTCTTGCGCGGTATGCCGCCACGCGCGTGGCCGTCGTACTCGGCGCGTCGACGACGGGCATGGACGAAGCGCAAGCCGCCGTGAACGTGTGGCTGGCGACGGGCGAACGTCCGGCCGCGTTTCATTTTTCGCAGATCGAGCTGGGGTCGCCGGCGGAATTTCTCAAACGCCATTTGAGGCTGGCGGGGCCGGCCTACACGATTTCAACGGCCTGCAGTTCGAGCGCCAAGGCGTTCGGCGCGGCGCGGCGTTTGATTGCGGCGGGCGTCGTGGACGCGGCCGTGGTTGGCGGCGTGGACGCCCGTTGCCGCTTTGCGTTGAACGGTTTTCACGCGCTCGGCGCCCTGTCGCAGGGATTGAGCCGACCGTTCGCCGACGACCGGGACGGCATCAATCTCGGCGAGGGGGTGGCGCTCTTCCTCATGGAGAAAACGCCCACGGCGTCTGCGGGGCGGCGGTGTTCCGTCGTGTGTGCGGGGTGCGGTGAATCGAGCGACGCCTATCACGCGACGGCGCCCGATCCCACCGGTACGGGCGCGGAGGTTGCGATGCGCAGGGCGTTGGCCGAGGCGGGGGTGGCGGCGGACGACGTTGCGTATGTGAATTGCCATGGAACGGGGACGCCCGCGAATGACGCGATGGAACGCGCCGCGATCGCCCGCGTTTTCCGTTCACCCGTTTTCCGCGATCCCGTGGCGGCGGCCGGTGCGCCGTGGCCGGCCGGGCGGCCCGTTGTGGAATCGACGAAGGCGATGACGGGGCATTGTCTGGGCGCGGCAGGCGCGGTGGAGGCGGCGATTTGCTGGCTTTATCTGACGGCGGGGCGTGTGACGGGACCCGTGTTGTCCAACTCGTTCGCGTTCGGCGGGTCGAACGCCTGTGTGGCGCTCGTGCCGGAGGAGGTGCGGACATGACGGCGGTCGGGACGCTGGAAGATTTGCTGCCGCATCGTCCGCCGATGACGCTGATCGACGACATCGTGTCGTTCGACGCTGCGTCGCGCAGTCTGACGGCGCGTGTCGTCATCGGACGAAACCAACTGTTTTTCGATACGGACGGTGTGCCGAACTGGGTGGCGATCGAATACATGGCTCAGACGGCCGCTGCGCTGGCGGGCAGTTGGGATCGGATCGAGTCGCCCGATCGTCCGGTGCGTCCCGGTCTGTTGCTGGGAACGCGGAAACTCGATTTGAAATTGGAGAAGTTCGAAGACGGGCGAACGTACCTCATCACGGCCGTCAGCGCGTTCAACGACGCCGACGCGGCGTCGTTCGAGTGTACGATTCGGACGGAGGACGGGACGGTCGTGGCGACGGCCGCGCTCAACGCCTATCGTCCGCCGGATTTCGAACGGTTCTTGAAGGAGCAGGCGGAGACATGAAACGGGTTTTGGTGACAGGCTCGTCGCGGGGCATCGGAAAGGCCGTGGCCCTGCGTCTGGCGCAGGACGGATTTGCCGTGGTGACCCATGCGGTGCGCAATCTTGACGCGGCGCGGGATGTGGCGGCGGCGTGTGCGGCGGCATCGGGACAGCCCGTGCAGGCGCCGCTGGCGTTCGACGTGGCGGATCGTGCGGCCGTGGCGGCGGCGCTTGCGGCGGATATGGCCGCGCACGGGCCGTATTTCGGCGTCGTCGCGAATGCGGGCGTGACGGCGGACGCGCCGTTTCCGATTCTGGAAGGAGACGCCTGGGACAAGGTGATCGACACGGATTTGACGGGGCTGTACAATCTCTTCAAGCCTGTCGTGATGCCCATGGTGTCCAACCGTATTCGCGGGCGTCTCGTGGCGTTGTCGAGCGTGAGCGGTCTCGTGGGCAATCGTGGACAGGTCAACTACTCCGCCGCCAAGGCCGGCGTCATCGGTGCGGTGAAAGCGCTGGCCGTGGAACTCGCCAAGCGCGGCATCACGGTCAACGCCGTGGCGCCAGGCGTGATCGAGACGGAACTGGTGGACACGATCGAATTCAAGGATGAGGTGAAGAAGGCCATTCCGATGCGCCGTTTCGGTACGCCGGCGGAAGTCGCGGGCGTGGTGGCGTTTCTCTTTCGCGACGAAGCCGCCTACGTGACACGGCAGGTGATTTCGGTGAACGGAGGGCTGTTCTGATGGCGCGGCGCGTGGTTGTGACGGGCATGGGCGTCGTCTCTCCGCTGGGGAACGACGTGGAGACGGCGTTTGCGCGGCTCAAGACGTTCGAGAATTGCGTTCAGACGCTGCCGGAACTGGCCGAATACCGAGGCCTCAATACGCGCCTGGGCTGTCGGACGGCGTTCGAAAAGCCGGCGCACTGGAATCGCAAGACGACGCGGACGATGGGCGTGGTGTCGATGTACGCGCTTGCGGCGACGGAACAGGCCGTGGCCCAGGCGGGGCTGGACGACGCGACGCTGCAGAACGGTCGCACGGGCGTGGCCTATGGATCGTGTTCCGGGTCGATTCCGCCATTGCTCGATTTCTATTCGATGCTGGAGACGAAAGAGGTGGCGGGCATCACGAGCGGCACGTACATCAAGTTGATGCCGCAGACGACGGCCTGCAATCTGTCTGTCCATTTCAGAACACATGGCCGCCTGGTACCGACGGGCACGGCCTGCACGAGCGGATCGCTCGCGCTCGGCAGCGCGGCCGAACTTATCCGCTGGGGCGTCCAGGATGTGATGATCGCCGGCGGCGGCGAGGAGTTCAGTCCAACACAGGTTGCAGTGTTCGATACGCTCTATGCGACCTCCCTCAAAAACGACGCCCCGCGTACGACGCCTGCCCCCTACGACGCCGACCGGGATGGTCTGGTGGTCGGCGACGGCGCGGCGACGTTCATCCTCGAAGCGTATGAACACGCCCGTGCGCGGGGCGCGAAAATTTTGGCCGAACTCGTCGGCTTCGCCGAAACGACGGATGGTACGCACGTCACGAACCCGAACGCCGAGACGATGGCGTTCGCGCTGAAAGCCGCGCTGGCGGACGCGGGGCTGGACGGCGCGGCCATCGGCTACGTGAACGGACACGGTACCGCCACCAAGGCGGGCGACGCGGCGGAAACGGCGGCGACACGGGCGGTCTTCGATCGTGCCGTACCGATTTCATCCGTGAAAAGCTACACCGGCCACACGCTCGGTGCCTGCGGGGCGCTCGAAGCCGCATTGACCGTCAAGTCGTTGGCGACGGGGTGGTATCCGCCCACGCTCAATCTGAAACAACCTGCGTCCGACTGCGCCGAACTGGACTACCTCGTCGGCGAGGGGCGTCGGATCGACGCCGAGTACGCGATGACGAACAACTTTGCGTTCGGCGGTGTGAACACGAGTTTGGTCTTTCGCCGTGCCGTCGATTGATTCGGTTGTCCCGGATGTGGATTCTTTTCGCGGACGGTTTTCGAGCCGATTCACACGTATCGTGTAAGATTGTACAGAAAATGTAGGAGTTCGGCTTGGGCGTTTGAATTGCATCCGTGGTTTTGTACATTTTGTGAAACGGCGTTCAGACGATTCGGCCGATTTGTGCTATACTGTCCGAATCATGGACGAAAGACTATCTGCCGAGATACCGGTTTTACAGGAAATTAGTTCTGCGCTCGTGCGGGAGCGCAACGTGCGGGCGCTGTTGCAGAAGGTGTTGGGCATTTTGGAACGGCGGATGGGGATGTTGCGCGGGACGTTCACGCTGCTGGAAGGGGACGAGCTTGTTATCGAGGCGTCGAGCGGACTTGACGAGGCGGAACGTGCGTTGGGGCGCTACCGTTTGGGCGAAGGCGTGACAGGGCGTGTCGGGCAGACGGGTCGCAGCGAGGTCGTGCCGGACATCCACAAGGATCGGCGGTTTCTCAATCGGACGGGCGCGCGGACGGATGCGCGGCCGATTGCGTTCATCTGCGTGCCGCTGATTCATCTGGGGCAGGTCATCGGCACGTTGTCGATCGATCGTTTGAACGAACCGGGTTCGGTGCAGGCCGACGAACTGGAAAACGATACGGCGTTGTTGGAGATCATTGCGAACATCACGGGCGATGCGGCGGCGGTTTGCCGCGAGGAGCGGAGCGAACACGACAAACTCATCGAGGAGAACCGGCGTCTGCGCAACATGTTGCAGAACAATCCCGGCGACTTGATTGGGAACTGCCGCGAAATGCGGGCCGTGTATGAGCAGATTCGCCAGGTGGCGCCGAGCGAGGCGACCGTTCTCGTGCGCGGCGCGAGCGGCACGGGCAAGGAACTGGTGGCGCGGGCGATTCAAGGATTGTCGCCGCGCAAGGACAGGCCGTTTGTCACGCTCAACTGCGCCGCGCTGCCGGAGGCGCTCGTCGAATCCGAACTTTTCGGACACGAGCGCGGCGCGTTCACAGGCGCCCACGAGCGTCGTATCGGCCGTGCCGAGGCGGCGGACGGCGGGACGCTCTTCCTGGATGAAATTGGCGATTTGACGATTCCAATCCAGGTCAAGTTGCTCCGCTTCCTCCAGGAACGTACGTTTTCGCGCATCGGGTCGAACGAGGAACGCAAGTCCAACGTGCGCTTCATCGCCGCGACGAGTCGGAATCTTGAAGAGCTGATGGCGAAGAAGCTCTTTCGCGAAGACCTCTATTATCGGCTCTCCGTCTTTCCGATTTCAATGCCCGATCTCTCGCAGCGGACGGGTGACATCGTGCTGTTGGCCGAACATTTCCTGGCCAAGATGAACGCCAAGTACGGCAAGGACGTCACGCGCATTTCGCCGCCCGCCGTCAGTATGCTTCAGGCCTACTCCTGGCCCGGCAACGTGCGTGAACTTGAGAACTGCATTGAACGTGCCGTGTTGACGGCGACGGACGACTGCGTCCACGGCTACAACCTGCCGCCGTCTTTGCAAATGCCCGAATACCAGGAAGATCCGTTCCGTCCGGACGTGACGATGACATTGGACGAGCAGTTGGCGGCCGTCGAGAAGCGAATTCTCGAAGACGCGCTCAAACGCCACAAGGGCAACCGCAGCGCGGCCGGGCGCGAATTGGGCGTTTCGCCGCGTATGATGAACTACCGACTCAACAAGGCGGGCATCCACTGATGGCCGTTTCGCTGGCCTACGAACGAAATCTCGGCGGCGTCGTGCTGGGGATCGACGAAGCCGGCCGCGGTCCGCTGGCGGGTGCGGTCTTCGCGGCCGCCGTGTCCGTGCCGTTGGAGTTGGCGGACGCCCTGTTGGCGGATACGTGGAAAGGCGTGGACGATTCGAAGAAACTGACGCCCCGCCGCCGCGACGCGCTTGCGGCGGCGATTCGCGCGACGCCGGGTTGTACGTGGGCCGTGGCGACGGCTTCGCCGGCGGAAATCGATCGCCTTAACATCCTCCGCGCCACGCATCTTGCCATGCGCCGGGCGGCCGGGGAGGTCTTGCAGAAACTGGGCGGCGCGGTGGACGCGCAGATCCTTGTGGACGGTCTGCCCGTGCCGGATCTGCCGTGTCCGTCGACGAACCTCGTGAAGGGCGATTCGAAGTCCCTGCTGATCGCCGCCGCGTCGATTCTCGCCAAGACGGCGCGGGACGCGGACTGTCTGCGTCTCGACGCCCTCTATCCCGGTTATGGGTTTGCTCGGCACAAGGGCTATCCGACGGCTGCGCACGTGGCGGCGTTGAACCGGCTTGGCCCTTGCCCCGAACACCGCCGTTCCTTCGGTCCCGTCGCCCAGATGACGCTGTTCTGACGCACCCTTGTCCCAGTTCTGACGTACCCTTGTCCCAGATCTTCCAACCCAGATTTTTCGGGACGGGGGCGGCTTGTAACGCGTGGTTGACTTCAGGAAAGCTTTTGTGCGCGCGTGCGAATTTCCATCGCAACACTCAGGTTTTGCGACGAAAATGGGGCTAGCCTACGATGCCTTCCGCATCGGTTTCGCTTGTCTGAAACTGCGCCACGAGAGATTACAACTTTCTCGTCGTTGTGTTTTGCGGTACGATATTGAAGAGCGGGCGGGAATTTTGCTATACT
>CAZTHR010000107.1:0-7895 GCA_964613265.1 uncultured Lentisphaeraceae bacterium
CGTCATTCTACCACGTTCCCTTGTTCTGCGTCAACGGCCGCACGCGTCTTCGGCGTGGGAACGTTCGGCAAGCGGGAGCGCACGGGCGAGGGCGATCATGGAATCGGCCGAGAGGCCGGGAATCGTCGAGGCCCACGCGACGGTCGATGGGCGTCCGTGTGTACCTTGGATGCGTCGGCCGTCCTGGCAGGTACCGGGCGGGAAAAGGCGGCCGAAGAAGAGCTCGCACGGATCGTAACCGGGTTTGTTGTGGATGTCGATGTGTGTGGCGTAGTCCGGCGCCTCACGCGGGTTCGTCCACCACGGATACGCGCACCATGATCCGGGGCGGGCGACGAGCAGGATTTCGCCCGCCGAGGCGTGTGCCCACGTCTGGTCGTTCTTCACCTCCACGGTCGTGTAGTCGCCCGTTTCCCGCAGAAGTTGCGCCACGGGTTCAATGTCCTCGCGGTGTCGTACATAGACGTGGGCGATTTCGTGGTCGGCCAGGGCGAATGCACGGGAGGTGTAGAAATCCGGATACGTACGGGCGGCGACGGGGCGGACGCGGAAGAATCCCGCCGCACGCAACGTGACATTCGGGTAGGCGGGCGGTTGGTCGGCGCGGGTGATTTCGTAGTCACCGCAGACGGTCAGGGCGGCGCCGCGTTGTTCGACGAACGCGGCCAATTGTTGGAGCTGGCCGATGAACTCGCGTAGGGCGGCCGCGTCGGCGGCGCTGCCTGGACCCGATCGCTGGGCGGCGTAGTCGAGCGTGGGGAGGTAGAGGAACGCGATGTCGGGTTCGTGCGTCTCCATGAGCGCGAAGAAATTGGCGAGTACGGCGCGGCCGACTTTGGGGGAGGCGAGCGGTCCCCAGTAACGATGAAGCGGGAACGTGCCGCAGCGGCGGTTGAGCGTTTCGCCCCAATCGGCCGGCTGTACATAGTTGCGCATAATCATACCGCCGCCGTGCTTGTGGATGGGGGCGGGGGAAATGACGGAATCGACCGACTCGCCGAGCGACTGCTGCCAAAAATACATTCCTACCCGCGCCCCCTGCGCACGCGCCACATCCCAGATGCGCGGACCTTGGACGAGTGCGGCGGACTGTTCCCAGAACGCGGGTTTGCACAGAACGCGGGAATAGTGTCCGTTTGACGTCATGCCGTGCGCACGCGGTTCGGCGGCTGTGCGGAACGAGGCCTGCGCTACGCACGTGACGGCGGGAAAGACGGACGCGGCCGGTTGGAAGGAGAGACCGGCGATCTGGAGCGAACGGGCCGCCTCCAGCTTGCGATAGCCCAGCCCGGCGACACTGACGATGAGATGTTTCATTCCGCCAGTATACCATAATCTCCGAATGCGCCCGTCAATTATGCTATACTAATCCGCCTATGGAAACAATCTACACCGTTCTGGGTATCGCGGCGTGCGTGCTGCTCTTTTCGCTCGCGATTTTCATCCACGAGTTTGGCCACTACCTCGCGGCGCGACTGCTGGGGTTCAAGGTCGAAGTCTTCTCCATCGGTTTCGGGCCTGCGCTTTGGAAGAAGACCGTCGGCGGCATTGAGTATCGCGTTTCCGCCATCCCGTTTGGCGGTTACGTGGCACTTCCGGAACTTGATCCAGAAGGAACGAAAGCGATTGAAAACGGGCGAACGCCGGCGGCGGACGATGCGGAACACGCGGCGCCCAAGGCCGCGTGGAAGCGCATCGTCGTCGCGTTCGCGGGGCCGTTCGGCAACATCGTGCTGGCCGTGCTGCTCGCGTTGCTGCTGTTCGCTGTGCCGGGGGCGACGTTCGGCGAAATTCCGGCGGAAATCGGTCAGGTGCTGGCGGGCGGGCCGGCCGCGAAGGCGGGGTTGAAAGCCGGCGACAAGGTCGTGTCCGTGAACGGCCGCGCCATTCGGACGTGGACGGATATGCAGACGGAACTCCAGATCTCCGGCGCGCGCGCGGCGGCGTTCGAGGTCGAACGTGCGGGGGAAAAGGTGTCGCTCAGCATTACGCCGATGAAAGACCCCGTGGCGGGCGTTTGGTTCATGCAGGCGCTGTCCACGACGAACCACGCCGTGAAAGCCGCCGCGTGGATGCCGGATCGCAACCCGTTGAAACAGTTGAAATGGGACGCGCTGTCGATCGCGCGTGTGCTGAAAGCGCTCGTTACGCCCAAGGAGGCCAAGGCGGCCGCGCAGGCGCTCGGCGGCCCCGTAATGATTGCGGAAGGTCTGTACAATCAAGTCCGCCACAACGGCTGGGACGCCATCGGCTTTCTGCGTTTCCTCAATGTGAACTTGGCTGTGCTCAACCTGCTGCCGATTCCCGTGCTTGACGGCGGCCTCATTCTCTTCGCGTTGCTGGAACTTGTTTTTCGCCGGCGGGTGCCGAAGAAAATCGTGGACGGCCTGTCCATGACGTTCATGTGGATTTTCCTGGGGTTGATGATTTTCCTCGTCTATCGCGACGTGACGCGCAGTCGCCGCATCCACAAGGCGGCCGCCGCATACGAGGCACGGCAGCGCGTCGAGGCCGTCCAGCGGCTGAAACTTGAAAACTTCAAGCCTGCGTTCGATTTGGAACGAGGCGTCCGCCTTCCATGACGATTCGGACGCAGACGCGGACGGTGCAGGTGGGGCGTCTGCCGTTGGGCGGCGGGGCGCCCGTGTCCGTGCAGACGATGGCAACGGCCGATCCGCACGACGCGGCGGCGTTGATCGACCAGGTGGCGCGCTGTGCCGAAGCGGGCGCAGATCTCGTCCGCCTTACGGTGCCGGACGAAATGGCCGCGCGTGTGCTGGGGGACGTGCGCAAGGCTTCGCCTGTGCCGCTTGTGGCGGACATCCATTTCAACTACAAACTGGCACTGGCATCGTTGGCGGCGGGGGTGGATGCGTTGCGTCTGAACCCCGGCAACATCGGTTCACGAGCCAACGTCCAAGCCGTCGCGCGCGCGGCCAAGGCGCGGCGTGTCCCCATCCGGATCGGTGTGAATGGCGGGTCGCTTGAACCCGGCGAAACACTCGTCTCGTCGGCGCTCAAGCACGTGAAGCTCCTTGAGGACGAGGGATTCCGCGACATTGTGGTGTCCGTGAAAGCGAGCGACGTGACGCGGACACTGGCGGCCTATCGGGAACTGGCGGAAAAAACGGATTGTCCGCTCCATCTCGGCGTGACGGAAGCCGGGACGTTCATCCCCGGAACCGTCCGTTCGTCCGTCGCGCTCGGGATTTTGTTGGCGGAAGGGTTGGGCGACACGATTCGCGTTTCGCTCACAGACGCGCCCGAACGTGAAGTGCGCGTGGGGCTTGAAATCCTCCGCGCTCTGGAACTCCGCGCCCCCGGCGCGGCCGTGACAAGTTGCCCGACCTGCGGACGCACGAAAGCGGACGTTTTCCGAATCGCGGCGCAAGTCGAAGAAAAACTGGACGCCTACTACCGTCGTCACCCAACCGCCCCGCGTCCGCGCGTGGCCGTGATGGGCTGCGTCGTGAACGGACCGGGCGAGGCGAAACACGCGGACATCGCGTTGTGCGGCGGAAGAGGCGAATTTCTGATCTACGTTCACGGACGCTTGACAGGACGCTGTTCCGAGGCCGAAGCCTGCAACCGCGTCCTGTCATACGTCGAATGCGAACGGTGATTCGTTAGCACACGCCCTGGGCGACCATGGCGTCGGCGACCTTGACGAAGCCGGCGATGTTCGCGCCCATCACGTAGTTGCCCTCGTGGCCGTACTTGGCGGCCTGTTCCCAGGCGTTGTCGTGAATGGCCTTCATGATGCCCTTGAGCTTGCCGTCGACTTCCTCGGCGCTCCAGGAGAGGCGCTCGGAGTTCTGCGACATCTCAAGACCGGACGTGGCAACGCCGCCGGCGTTGGAGGCCTTGCCCGGCGAGAACATGATCTTCGCGGCGAGGAACTTCTCGATGGCGTCCGGAGTGGACGGCATGTTCGCGCCTTCGCCGACGAGCTGGCAGCCATGCTTGAGCAGGTAGTCCGCATCCGCGCCGTTGAGTTCGTTCTGGCGCGCGCAGGGGAACGCCGCATCGATCTGGTCGGCGAGCTGCCAGCTGTTCACGCCGGCGAAGAACTCGACGCCCTTCGTTTCCTTGGCGAATTCGGAGAGTTCACCACGCTTGACGTTCTTGAGGGTCATGATTTCCTTGAGCATCTCCTCTGTCAGACCGTCCTTGACGTAGATCGCGCCCGACCGGTCGGAGAGCGTCAGCACCTTCGCGCCGAGCTGGAGCAGCTTCTGCGCGGCGAAGGACGCCACGTTGCCGGAACCGGAAATCACGCACTTCTTGCCCTCGAACGTCTGCTTGCGCATGGCGAGCATGTTCTCGGCGAAGTAGATGTCGCCATAGCCCGTCGCTTCCGGACGGATCAGCGAACCGCCGAAAGAGCGGCCCTTGCCCGTGAGGACGCCCGTCCACTCGTTGACGATGCGCTTGTACTGGCCGAAGAGGTAGCCGATTTCACGGCCGCCCACGTTCATGTCGCCGGCGGGCACGTCCGTGTCCGGCCCGATGTGGCGGTAGAGTTCCGTCATGAAGCTCTGGCAGAAACGCATCACTTCCGCGTCGCTGCAACGCTTCGTGGGGTCGGCCGGGCTGGCCTTCGGATTGAAGTCGCTGCCGCCCTTGCCGCCGCCCATCGGAAGCGTGGTGAGCGAGTTCTTGAAGACCTGCTCGAACGCGAGAAACTTCAGCACGCCCAGATTCACCGTGGGGTCGAAGCGGAGGCCGCCCTTGTACGGGCCGATTGCGCTGTTCATCTGGATGCGGTAACCGCGGTTCACGCGGACCTTGCCCGTGTCGTCCACCCACGGCACGCGGAACATGATCACGCGCTCCGGCTCGACCATGCGTTCGAGGATCGCGTTCTCCTCGTAGACGGGATTCGCCTCAAGGACGGGATCGAGCGTCGACAACACTTCTTCGACGGCCTGGAGGAATTCGGGTTCGTTCGCGTTGCGGGCTTTCGTCTCCGCCATCACGCGCTCAACGTATTTGCTCATCTTGTTCCTTTGTTGGGGTTGTTGAAATTAGACAACGTGTGAGTACAAGAGCAGAAAATGTGCCACGGAATGAAAAGGAATGACGGGTGTACCGGATGTCTGATGCGGTTTACATCCGATGTAATCACGTATCCGCGCTTTGACAGGATGTGTAATAAAACGGTCGGCGACAGAAGGGCATGTGAAAACAATTCGTCTTTCCACTTGAATTTATGCCGTCGAACGGATAAACTTACATGCGTTTTCGCCGGGCGCGTGGTGAAATGGCAGACACGCTGGATTTAGGTTCCAGTTCCGCAAGGAGTGGGGGTTCGAGTCCCTTCGCGCCCACCAGCCCTACCGCAGGGCGGTGTTTTATGGTAAAATAACGGTCTCTTTTTGATTCTACGTAAGAAGGATACTTAGGAATGTCGATGAAGAAAGTTTCGTTGGTATTGGCGGCGGCCTGTATTTTGGGTGTGGCGGCGGATGAAGTCGTGTTCAAGAGCGGGGGGCGTCTGACGGGTACGGTCGTCACGTTTTCTGCCGACGAGGTGGTGTTCAAATCGGACGATGTGGGCGAGGTCAAGATCAAGAAGGACAAGATTGCCTCGTTGACGTCCGAGAAGAAGAACACCGTCCAGTATGTTGACCAGACGCAGGAGGAAGGGGCGTTGGCGGTCAAGGACGGTGGCTACACGTTCGCGGGCAAGCCGATCGACATGAAGAAGGTGAAAGCCGTCAACCCCACGCCTGAGAAGTGGCATGGTAGCGTCAACCTCAGCACGACGGCCGCGCGTGGTAACACGACGAGCGAGAAAGTCACGTTGCTGGCGGACGTCAACCGCCGATGGGAGAAGGATCGTCTGAAAGGCAATTTCGGATACTACTTCGAGCAGACCGGTACGGACCGCGACAACAAGAAGAAGACGGAGGATCGCGTCGAACTGAGTGCGCAGGAAGACCATTTCTGGGCGACGAAGGTCTACACCTACGTTAACGGCAAGTACGAGCGTGACGGTATCAACGACCTGCAGTACCGCTACCGTTTGGGCTTCGGTGCGGGCTATCAGTGGTTGGACGGCTACACCCACGACTTGACGGGCAAGTGGTCGTTCGATCAGGAAGCCGGTCTGACGTACATCAAGGAGAAGTACGAGCACGCGAAGGACGACGACCGTATGGCGTTCCGCTACGCGCACCACCTTTCGTGGGCGCCGCGTTGGGTGGATAAGTTCGCGTTCACGCACAACCTTGAATACCTGCCCGATACCGACGACTGGGAGGAATCCTACTTGATTGATGCCGACGCGGGTTTCACCTACGACATTACGACCGCGTGGCAATTGCTCGCCAAGATCGAATGGGACTACAATTCCAATCCGGGCGAACACACCAAGTCCAGCGATTTTCGCTACACGCTGGGTCTCGGCTACAAGTGGTAAGGCGGGATTCGTCCGATGCGCGTCGCCATCTGCTATCCGCCGTTGCCGAGCGAGAAGGGTGTACCGCTCCTCTCGCAGAACCGCCAGTTCCAGTGGTTTTCACGGCCCACTTATATTTTCCCCGTCGTACCCGCCACGGCGGCCACGATGTTGAAGAAGGCCGGGCACGAAGTCGCCTGGTTGGACGGCATCGCCGAAGAATGGACGCCTGAAAAATTCGCCGAGGAACTGGCGGCGTTCAAACCGGACGTCGTCGTGCTGGAGACGAAGACGCCTGTGGTGAAACGCCATTGGCGATGGATCGACGCGCTGAAGAAGGGCGAAATCAAAGGTGTGGACGGCGCGGCCTGCAAGGTCGTGCTCGTGGGCGACCATGTGACGGCGATGCCGGAGGAGACGTTCGCGAATTGCCCGGTCGACTACGTGCTGACGGGCGGTGATTGGGACTTCCTGCTGATGAACCTCGTTGCGTCGGCGTTCGACGTCTCGAAGTTCGAGGCCGGCATCTGGTATCGCGGCGGCAACACGGGCCGCTTCAAACTCGACCACGACCTGAACAAAGCGCCGTGGATTGATCGCGACCTCTGCCGCTGGAAACTCTATGCCGTCAAAAACGGCAACTTCCGTCGGACGCCTGGCACGTACATCATGGCCGGGCGCGATTGCTGGCACGCGAAATGCACGTTCTGTAGTTGGACAACGCTCTATCCGACGTATCGGACGCGCGATCCGATCGATGTGGTGAATGAAATCGGCGACTTGATTGAACGCTACGGCGTTCGTGAAATCATGGATGATTCGGGGTCGTTCCCGGTCGGTGACTGGCTGAAGACGTTCTGCCATGAAATCATCAAGCGCGGTTATCAGAAGAAGCTGCGTATCGACTGCAACATGCGGTTCGGGCGGCTGACGTTCGAGGACTACAAGCTGATGCGCGCGGCGGGGTTCCGCCTTGTCCTCTTCGGCATCGAATCCGCCAACGACACGACGCTCAAACGTCTCGTCAAAAACTTGACGGTGGCGGAGGTCGAGCAGGGCGCCGCATGGGCGGCGAAGGCCGGCCTCGACGTTCATCTCACGTTCATGTTCGGTTATCCGTGGGAAGGCCCGGCGGAGATTGCGAACACGGTGCGCCTCGCGCGCAAGATGCTGGCGAAAGCCTGGGCGTCGACGCTCCAATGTACGATGACGATTCCCTATCCGGGGACGCCGCTCTTCAAAGAGTTGGCCGCACAAGACGGTCTCACGACCCTTGACTGGGATGCTTACGACATGCGTCAGCCAATCATGAAAACGCCGTTGGCGACGGAGGAGGAGATTACGTGCGCAATCCGCGCTGTCTATCGTGGTTTCCTTCAGCCGGAGGCCTTGCTGCGTCGCCTGTTGTCCACGCGGACGCTGTTCGATTTCGGGTTCTACTATCGTGGTGTCCGTTCATTGATCGGCCATCTCCTCGATTTTCGCGGACGGT
>CAZTHR010000108.1:0-7789 GCA_964613265.1 uncultured Lentisphaeraceae bacterium
AAAAACGCCGCCTTTGCTCGGGCGGCGTTCGATTTTGGTTCATGGACTCTGGGATTACGCTTCGCCGTTGGCGAGGCGCTTCAGCGTCGCGAGGGCGGTGGCGAGATTCCGAGCGAGGTCTTCCCGCCGTCCCCAGCCGCATTCGCACGAGACGCCACCTGCATAGCCGATTTTCCGCAACGCCGCGAAGTACGGCGCAAACTTCTCCGTGTCGTTCGCGCCGGGGAAGGAACGCGCCTTGTAGGTGGCGATGTGGACGTGCTTCAGGCGGTCGCCCGCCTGGATGATCGAATCCGCCGATTCACGCCCCATCATCATGTGGAAGAGATCGGCCAACTGCCGGATGCGCGGCGAGCCGACGTCCTCGACCACTTGCAGACCCTGCCAAACGTAGTTGATCACGTTCGATTCGTTGGGGCGCAGCGGTTCGATGACCACCGCGACATTGCAATCGGCGATTCGCGTCGCCAGTTGGCGGCAGAATTCCGTGTACTGGACAACGCCGTATTCGATGTCCGCCTGTTTCTTCGGCGCATTCGGTCCGAACGTGTAGGGGACGTTGCGCGCGCCGCCCGAGCCGAACACAATTGTCTTCACGCCCACCTCATCGGCTCGGCGGCAGGCCTTTTCGGCATAGACGAGCGCGTCGTCGAACTTCGCGTCGGGTCCGGTCAGACGAAACTTGCCGGGGATGAACCCATTGCACGAGCGGAGGGGCAACGGGGCGGCGAGAAGGGCGTCACGCTGTTTCTTCCAGGCATCGTCCGAGGTCTCCGGCTTCAGCATGGCGTCCACGCTGTTCTCGAAGAAGTCGAATCCGACGTCCTTCATCAATTTCACGTCGCCCAACCCACGGCAGACGCCGAAGAGCATTCGTTTTTCCGTGCCGCCGCATTTCGCGCCCATGCAACCGGCGGTGGCGGCAGCCAGCCCCAGTCCCAGAAACGTCTTCCGATTCACCATGTCCAATCCTCCTTTGACGTGATACGTGTGCGAGCGACGGCCGGCCGTCAACGCGACCACGCCGGGTTCATCCAGTTGCCCTTGTTGCCGAATAGCAGCTGAGGCTTGTCGCCTTCGGGATCCGTGTCCACGATGAAGAGCGCACGGTCGCGGGATGCCACGACGTGCCGGCCGTCGGCCGCCCAGCTGGGATGCTCCCACGTGCCGCCCTCCGTGACGAGACGAGTGGTGGCTTCTCCCTTGGCGGGATCCATCACCGCGACGTAGTTCTGTCCGCTCCTCTTCGTGCACCAGGTAAGAAGACCGTTCGGACCCCAGTCGGGATTCGTGTTTTCACCGCCGGAACTCGTCAGACGCCGCGCCTTCATCGTGGCGACATCCATCACGTAGATCTGCGGATGGCGCGTCTCGTCGGACACGTAGGCGATCTGGCGTCCGTCCGGACTCCAACACGGCGACGCCTCGGAGGCCTTGAGCGTCCGCGTCAGCCGCTTCACGCGCTTCGTGCCGAAGTCGAGAATGTAGAGTTCCGGATTACCTTGGAAGGAGAGGACGATCGCGCAGCTCTGTCCATTCGGCGAAACGGCCGCGCCCGTGGCGAGGCCCTTGAACTGCGCGAGGAGCGAACGCTGGCCCTGCGTGTTGATACGGTAGACGAGCGGCGTCTTCTGGAGGAAGCCCGTGTAGTAGATGTCGCGCTTGTTCGGCGCCCAGCGCGGGCCGACGGCCGCCCGCTGGTCGCTCGTGAGTTGCGAGATGTCATAACCGTCGGGATAGCACATGTAGAGTTCCGCATTGTCCGGTCCCTTGCGGTTCACGAACGCGATGCGATCCATCGCGAATCCCTTCTGCCCCGTGTAGGCTTTCACGATGGCATCGGACATCTCACGCGCCGCCATGCGCGCGCCCTTGGCGTCCGTGAACGCACGGGCGGACGCGACCTGCTGGCCCGCGCCACGTGCGACGACCGACCCGCCCGGCGTGCCCGTCACGCGGATCTGCCCGTTCGGCCCCAGTACGAAGTGACCCGACCGCGCCAGATTGCGCTTGAGCGATTCCGCGTAGGCCTGTGGTTCCGTACCACCGGCGGTTTCGACCGTGACGACGGTGCGCTCCCGGCCGAATGCTTGGACTTTGACTTTCGGGGCGGCGGCGGGGGCGGCGAAAACGGACGCGGCCGAAGCGGCTGCGAGGGCGAGAAACATCTGACGTGTCATTGAAACTCCTCTGAAATGAAAGGGTGGGGCGAACGAAAAACCCGTACAGTATACCGATTCACCGCGCCGATGGCAAGGACGCCGTCCCCGTCGCATCAATCGGCTTGAGAATCCGCAGGTTGCGAACCCAGAACGTGCAGGTCGTGCCGCTTGGATTTCCGCCGAGACGGATAGCCTTGATGGCGCTCTTGCGCAGGGCCTTTTCGTCGAACGCGCCAATCTCCACGCGGCGCGTCTCCCATGTCGTGAGCGCTGGCGCGTAGGTGATGAAGCGGTCGGAGACGCTTCTGTCCTGCGGCACGAGCATCAGGAACTGGCACCTGTAGTCGTTCTCCACCTTGTTCTGGACGCTCTTCACCTCGAATTCGAGCAGAGAGCCGAACGTGAGGTCTTCGGCCGGAAGCTTGAGGTCGTAGACGGGGTAGAACCAGCGGTCGGAGTTCGCACTCTTCCACGACAGGTCGAAGCGGATGGCCTTTTCGGTTTCGTCCCAGGAGACCTTGAAGTCGTCCGCCGACGTGTTGCGTTTCCAGGCCTTCGGATCGTTCGCGGCGAGCGGGATGCTCGTGCAGTTTGCGAGGAGGTGCTTGTCGAAGCGGACGGGAAGGGTGAGCCGGCTCGTACGGCGGTCGTTGAAGACGCCCGTGAGGACGACGGGCGCGTAGTAGCCCTTCATGTCCTGCATGTGGAGGGTGGTCGCGTATTCCGCCTTGCCCCAGGCGGGCAGGTCGATCGTGGCGGGAACGCCGTCGAGGCGGACATCGCCGGCGACGTCCACGCGGCCGCGCTTGGGCGTGTCCGACAAATTCCAGATTTGGAGGCGGATGCGTCCGGCATCGGTCTTCAACGTCGCGAGCGACTTGTGCGCGGCGATTTCAAAGTCGTTCGTGTTCAAATCCACACGGAAGACGACCGAGAGGTCTTCGTCCGCCTTGGGCGTGTACGTTTCGACCTTGCCAGTCGGGACGGGGCGGACGTCGGGCGCGAGGCCGCGCAATCCGCTCACGTAGGCGGGGTAGCGTGTGGCGGCCAGGTCGAGACGGCCTGTGGTGGCGGATACCGAACCGAGGTGTCCGCACAAGTCGCTGAGGCGGTAGGTCCCGTCCGACGCCTTGACCGAGCAGGTCGTGGCGAAGTCGGGCGTGGCGCTCACGGTGTCGGAGCGCGTGTCGACGGGCGAGACGGCCCAGAACGCGAGCGTCTGCGTGCCGTCCGGTTGGGCGAAGAGATAGGCCTTGACCTTCTCGCCGAGCTTCACCTCGCCTTCGAGGCGGGCGCGGCCGAGTTCGCGGACGATTGCGCTCATCGCGGCATAGGTGGGCTTCACCGTGCCGTCGCGGCGCATCACGCCCCAGTCCTTCACGCCGCCGCGCTCGTTGTACGCGCCGAAGACGAAGAAATAGTTGCGCGCGATGCCCTCCATCTGGAGGAGAATCTGGCTTTTGGCGTAGAATTCGGCGTGAATCAGCTCCTGTTCGGGCGAATGGGCCTTGACGCCCTTGCGTACGCCGTCACCCTGCGAGTGGCCTTCGAGGTTCGTGCCGGTCTCCGTCATCCAGATTGCACGGTCGCCGATGCCGACGTCCTTCATGAATGCGCGGAGGTTCGCGAAGAGTTTTGGATAGTTGGCGAGCGCGTTGTAGGTATGGAAGTTGAACACTTCGCTGTACTTGGCAAGGTCGTTTTGAAAAAGGACATACCAGTAGTCGGACGAACCGGGCCCCGTGCAGAGCGCGCCGTTGAGGACGGGCGCGGCGCCGCGGCCGGCCTTGAAGCCGAGATAGGCGGCCTTCATCGCGGACATGTAGTCCCACACCGGTTCGGGGGCGAACGCGATGTCCTCCTCGTTCCAGAATTCCCAGTCGCCCATGCGGTCGCCGAACGTGGCGGCGGCGTTCTGCGTGAACTTGTAGAGCGCCACGAGGTCGCGGGGGAGCTTGATGATCGGGTCGGCGAACTTCGGCGTGTCGTGGAACATTCCCGACACGAGAATCTTGCGATGGCGGAGCAGATCGGCGTTGTACAGGTAGCGCCCGTAATCGAACACGCCGGGCTTCTGCTCGACCTCGCGCCAGGCAAGGCGTTCGCGCACGTGCGGCAGACCGGTCTTCCAGATGAGGTCGCTCACGAGGCGGAACGTGTCGCCGCCCAGCCAGGGACAGTCGAACGTGCCCTTGTTGGACACCCAGCTCTGCGCCGAATCGACGGCGTAGAAGGAATCGTGGTTGAACGGGCGGCGTTCGGGAATCGGCACGACGGCGAACGTGGCGTCGTCCGCGCCGCTCTTCACGTGGTAGTAGCCCGTGGGCAGGACGTCCCATTTCGCGCGACCGTCCGCTGACCACGTGCCGGACGCGACCGTCCGCCCGCGCCAGTCGGTGAGCGTCCACGCCGCGCCCGGCGTTCCGCCCTGCGCCGAGGGGGTCTCTTTTTCGGTGTAGACGTGACCGGGCGCGTCCACGGCGATTTTCGCATGGACGGCCGCTGTCAGCGCCGCCACGGCCAACGTCAACTGGAGTTTTTTCATTTTGTTCTCTCTCTCTCTTGTCGGTGTTCGTTCTACTTTTCAGTCGTTATCAGGCTAGAGGTTTGTACGCTCAGTCTTCAATGCGGATGGAGGAAATGGCGAAGCCGTGCGTTTCATTTGCGTGTTGCGGGAAGAGCCATTTGCCGAAACAGAAGTTGAGGGCGTCGATCTTGCGGGCGTCCGGCCGTTCCGATTCGGGAATCGGCGGCAGACCCCAGTGCGCGAAGTACCACAAAGACGTCATGGGCACACGGATATCGCGCCATTCGTGCGTCAGCGGAACGACCGTGCCCCATACGCGGCCGTCGTTCTGGCAGAATGCGATTTCCAATTTGTCGGTGTGCGGGAACGTGGCGCAGGCGTGAATCACAATCGTCTTGCCGCGCCCGCTCGCGGGAAAGGCGCGGAAGCGGTCAGCGCCGTCTACCGACGTCCGAATGCCCGTGCTCGTCCGCGCCCCGTCCGCGAATCCGTCCGCCCAGCAACGGAACGCCGGTTCGCCGCGCTCGTCCTGCGCCAGTGCCTTCCCGCCACCATAGGTGAGGGACGCGCGCATGAGCCGAGCCGGGTCGAGCAATTCCCAGTCCGCCGACGTGGCGCGAAGATGGAGCGGGAAGCAGAATGCCGCGTCCACGCGCGTGAGATTCCGGATGACGACGTGTTGCGCGGGGACATCCCGTCCGGGCCAAAGCCAGGCGCCCGTGAGGACGGACAGTTCGGTGACGCGCTCCCAGGGGCGTTCTTCGGCGGGACCACCCCACAACGGGACGACCTTGTTCGGGCCGAAGACGAGGCGGTGGACGCCGGGGCGGATGAAGGCGTTGATGCCGAATCCACCGCGATCCATTTTGAAGCCGATTTCAAACCGCGCTTCGTGGGAGGCGAGATTCTCCACCTCAAGGACAATCGCGGTCGTCCGCGTTGCACAAGGCCGTTTCGGAAGCGCGGCCGCGAACCCGCCGCAGGCGCCTGGAATCGCCGTGCGATCGGTGCGCAGTTCCAGTGCGCCGTCTGTGCGGCGGACGACCGAAGCGGAGATGTTGTGCATGCTGGCGCGAAGGGCGGTATCGGCGAGCGGCAGCAACGAAACCGCCGGTGCATTCGGCACGGGAAGGGTCAGCAGTTCCCCCTCCGTCGCGAGCTCGGGGAGGGTGAGGCGGCCCTGCGGCCCCACGATGTCGGCTTGGATGCCCCACGTACCGGCAGACAGTTCCGCCGTGCGCAATGTCGTTGGCGTGGTCTGCGCGAGGGTGCGGCGCGTGTTGTCCGTGTCCCGCACGGCGTACAGAGCGACGTTCGTTGCGCCGGAGGTCTTCAGATCGAACGGCAGATCTTGTCCGACGGCTCCCTGGCGCGGCAGGGAAAGGGCGGCGCGTGTGGCGGGCTTTTCGGGCGGCGGCGCGACGAAGGGCGGCACGTCGGCGGACAGGGCGGCGGCGCGTTCGGCAGCCGTCGGCGCGGCGCGAGTGACGAGGTAGTCACCGGGCGCGAGGACGGCGGAGAAGGCCTGTGCCGACACGGACGCACCCACGGTCGGGTCGATGGCGGTGGCCTGCCAGCGTTCGCCCAGGTCGGGCAAGCGGATCGTGACGCGCGGGTTGTCCGGCACGACGACACACTTCACGTTGCCGCGTCCGGTGTACGGGTCGGCCGTCTCGAAGACGCTGGGATAGAGTTGCAGACGCCAGACGCCCGGCGCCGCGCGGTCGAGGAAGTACGCGCCCGTACCGGTGGAGGCGGCGACGGACGATGCGCCGCAGCCCCAGATGCGGCGGAGGGCGGCGACGTCGGGCGGCGGCGTGACGGGGTCGTTCGTGTAGTAGTAGGCGTTCGTCCCCGCGTACTCGGAGAGGTCGCGTTCGCTCTCCACGCGGAAGGGCGGGAACGCGAGGGTGTGCGCGTCGGGCGTGTAGGCACCGCCACGCGGGACGTGACGGAAGACTTCGGCCATGATCGCGAGGGAAAGGGCCTTGCGGGGTGTGTAGACGAGATTGAGGTAATGCGTCATCCAATTTCGGTTGACGGGCGCAAGGCGCATCGGGTCGTACTGGAACATGGACGCCACTTGGACGCCTTCTGCGCGGAAGAGTTTGCCGAGCGCGGGGTACATGTACGAGCCGGGCGTGTCCGCCGCGTCGAACTCGTAGACCATTTTCGCCTTGCGGGCAAGTGCCGGAGGGTTTTCGTGGAACGAGGAGCCACGGATGCGGCCGAGTTGCGATCCGCGCAGCGCCTGGCCAGAGGCGAGGCCGGTGGGGTAGTAGACGCCCGTCGCGCCGTCGGCCCGCGAGGCGGCGACAGCGGCGGCGCGTTTCAGCCAGGCGTTGTAGTAGATGGGCTTTTTCGTGCCGCTGCTGCGCAGGGCGTCCACGAGCGTGTCGACGTAGGCGGTGACCTTTTCGTCCGGCCAGTCTTGAGGGTAGATTGGCTCGTTGATACACTCGAAGGCGAGGATGGACGGTTCGTCCGCGTAGCGACGGCCGGTGAACGTGTTCACACGTTCGGCGAAGGCGCGGAGGAACCGGGCTTGGATGTTCCAGGCGTCGGGCTTCGATGTCATGTCGCGCATCTCGAAGCGGTCGGAAAAACCGTCCGTCGGCGCGGCGCCCGCCCCCCACCACGCGATGGGGGTGAAAACCATGTAGAGGCCGTTCGTGGCGCAACACGCGACGAGTTCGTCCATGAGGCGGGCGTGCTCGTTTTCGACGAACGCACCGTCGGGCGTGGAGAACTGGCGCTCGAAGCAGTGGATGCGGACGCAACCGAGGCCCAGGCGGCGGAAATGCGCCACGTCTTCGCGCATGACGGCAGAGATGTCTGCCCCCTGTCGTTTCAGTTCGGCGTGGTCGATGGCGAACGGCGGGTAGTAGTTCACGCCGACGAGCGCCACTTCGGACGAATCGTCCGTCCAACGGAGGACACCGTGCGCGTCTACGTACGCGGCACGGTTGGCCGGCGGAACGGCCATGGCGGACAGCGCCATCGCCGCCGCGAACAGGAAAACAGGAAGTTTCATGCGCCCAGTATACCACAACGAGGATTCGAAATCGGTTTGCGCCAACGGTTTTTTGCTATAATGTCC
>CAZTHR010000109.1:0-7769 GCA_964613265.1 uncultured Lentisphaeraceae bacterium
AAGTAGACGCAGTGCAAATGCGTGTGCTAGAATACCACTATGCGCTACGCTTTGATTTCCGACATTCATGCCAACGAGACGGCCCTTCGGGCCGTCTTGCAGGATGCGGCGGACGCGCAGGTCGATGAAGTCGTCTGCCTCGGCGACGTGTTGGGTTACGGGCCGGATCCCGTCACGACGCTTGAACTCGTCTATCGAAAGATCCACATCTGTCTGGCGGGCAATCACGACGACGCGATTGCGGGCCGGTGCGCGACGGAGGATTTCACGGACTTCGCAGCCGAGGCGGTGGCGCGTCAGCGGAAGTTGCTGACGCGGGAGGCGCTCGACTGGCTGGGGCGTCTGCCCTACACGTGTGCGCTCGACGGGTTCGCCTGCGCCCACGGCGACTTTGCGCACCCGGAACGGTTTGACTACGTGTTGGAACCGGCGGATGCGCAGGCCTCGTGGGAGGTTCGGCGCGAACAACTGCTTTTCGTGGGGCATACGCACAAGCCCGGCATTTTCGTCATCGGTGCGCACGGTCAACCGCATTTTCTTGAACCATCCGATTTCGTGCTCGAAGACGGCAAACGCTACCTCGTGAACGTCGGCAGTGTCGGCTATCCGCGCAGTGGGATTTGCCGTAGCAGTTACTGCGTCTACGACACGGATGCGAAAACGGTCTGTTTCCGTTCGCTGCCGTTTGACCTCGATGCCTACGCCGCGAAAATGCACGGGCAGGGGTTGCACGAAGCCCCGTGGGTGGGCGTTCGCGCGGCGGAACAGCGTCGGCCCGAAGTCCGTCGTGCGGCGGCGTTCGGTCGACCGAAGGCGCCCGCGAAGCGGCCAAAGGCCGTGCACGTCGCACCACCGCCCGCCGGAACGCGGGTGTCCGTGCCGTCAGGCGGCCGTTCCGCCGTCATTGTCGCGCCGCCGCCCGAACGGCGGAATCTCGGTCCCGCGCTCGTGCTTGCCGCCGCCGGATTGGCGTTGGCGGGCGTTGTCTGCGCATGGAAACTGGCGGCCGCGTTGCGGGAATCCGCATCGGCGGAGAAGGTCGTGGACGTGGCGGTGGCGGAAACGCCCGTGGCCGCGCCCGCGCCGGAAGCGCGAACGGTCTTTCGCGATCCGCGCCCCCTGTCGGGTGGCTGGACGGCTGCGTTTGAGCGTCCGGACGAACAGAAGGCGACGATTGTCGTGAACCGGCGGCGGAACCGTTCGGCATTTCAGCTGGCGAGTCCGACCGCCGGCGCCATTCGTCTGGTCAAGACGCTGCCGCTCTTCGAGAAGCCCGCGAAGGTCTATTATTCGACGGAGCTCCTCTCGACGCGGCCGGGGGTGAAAAGCGCATTCCAGTTCACGACGCGCGTGCGTTTCCTGGATGCGCGGGGACGGATTCTGGAGGAGGTCAACGGTGGCGGGAAGGTGTCGGAACGCGGCCGCCATGCGGCCGTTCCCGTCGGCGCCGAGACGGCCGAATTGGCGATCGACTGTCGGATGACGGGCGTCTTCGAACTCGCCCAGCCTTATTTCAAAACGGAACCCGAACGGAAAGACGGGTCCCACAACCGAAAACGGAAGGACTAGAACATGACGGTGGCGGAAGAAATCAAAAAACTGGGCGTTCAGGCGCGGGCGGCGGCCCAGGCGTTGCGGCGGTTGACGACGGAACAGAAGAACGCGGCGTTGCGGGCGATTGCCGACGCGCTTGAAGCCGCGAAGCCGCAAATCGACGCGGCGAACGCGGCGGACGTGGCGGCCGCGCAGGCGAACGGCCTGGCGCCGGCGCTGGTGGATCGTTTGACGTTGACGGACGCGCGGTTCGAGTCGATGGTGGCGGGCGTGCGTTTCGTCGCCGATCTGCCCGATCCTGTGGGTGAGACGATTTGGACGCGCGATCGGCCGAGCGGCATCCGCATCGCGAAAGTGCGCGAACCGTTTGGCGTCGTCGCCGTCGTCTTTGAATCGCGGCCGAACGTCTTTGTCGACACGGCGGCGCTCTGTCTGAAAACCTCGAACGCGATCATCCTGCGCGGCGGCAAGGAGGCGTTGCGCTCGAACAAGGCGCTCTGCGCGGCCGTGCAGGACGAACTCGCACGGCGGGCGCGAACGGGCGAAATTCCGGCGGAGGTGGCGAACGCCGTCCAGCTCGTGCAGACGACGGATCATGACGCAGTACGGGAGCTGGTGCGCTCGGTCGGACTGGTGGATGTCGCGATTCCGCGCGGCGGTGAACGGCTCATCCGCGCGATGTGCGAGGCGGCGCTCATTCCCGTGCTGAAACACTACAAGGGCGTCTGTCACGTCTATGTGGACGACGCGGCCGATCTCGACATGGCGTTGCGGATTCTTGACAACGCGAAAGTCCAGCGGCCGAGCGCCTGCAACGCGGCGGAGTGTCTGCTCGTCCACGAAAAGGTGGCGGCGGCGTTTCTGCCGCGCGTCGCGGCGTGGGCGCAGGAGAAAGGCGTGACGTTGCACCGGGACGATGCCGACTGGTCGCGGGAATGGCTGGCGCTCGACCTCAACGTCGGTACGGTGGCGGACGTCGACGCGGCCGTGGCGCATATCAATACCTATGGGTCGCACCATTCGGACGCGATTGTCACGAACGACGCCGCACACGCGGCGACGTTCCTGCGCGACGTCGATTCGGCCACCGTCTACCACAATGCCTCGACGCGCTTCACCGATGGCGCGGAATTCGGCATGGGGGCGGAGATTGGCATTTCGACGGACAAGCTGCACGCGCGGGGGCCGATGGGATTGGAAGAACTGACGACCTACAAGTACGTTGTGCGCGGCGCCGGTACGTGCCGCCCTTGATTGTGGTAGAATAGACACCTCCCATAGGAATAAAGGATGTTGGAAGCGAATATGTCCAAAGAATTCAATTTGACCGATCCGTATGGCTCCGCGCCGTCCGTCGCGCCGTTCACGCAAAGCGTCTCCTGCGGCGTTCCCTGGCACAATTTGCCCGTCACGCGCAACTACACGCTGGGCCAGTTGCTGGATCAGACGATTGCTCGCTGCGGCGAGAACGATGCGCTCGTCTATCCCGACCGCGATTTCCGTCTGACGTGGTACCAGTTCGGCGAGGAAGTCGACCGTCTTGCGCGCGGCCTGATGGCGTTGGGCGTGAAGAAGGGGGAGAAAATCGCCCTTTGGGCCACGAATGTCCCGCAGTGGATCATCCTCATGTTCGCCGCCGCCAAGATCGGCGCGATTCTCCTGCCGCTCAACCAGAACTACAAAGAGCACGAGATGGATTTCTCGCTCAAGCAGTCGGACGCGGAGAACATTTTCATCATCCCCGGCTACCGCGATTGTTCATTCGTCGACGTGTTGTACACGCTCGTACCCGAACTCAAGCTCCAGCCGCGTGGATCGCTGGAATGTTGGAAGTACCCGCATCTCAAGCGCGTCATTTTCATCGGCGAGGAACGCCATCAGGGCATGTACACGCTGAACGAAGTGCTGGAGCAGGCGGATCAGACGCCGTGGACGGCCTACTACGAGCGTCAGGCGGCCTGCGATCCCGATGACATCGTGAATATGCAGTACACGTCGGGCACGACGGGCTTTCCGAAGGGCGTTCAGCTCACGCATAACAACATCGCGAACGATGGTTTCTGGATCGGCGCCTGCCAGAACTTCACCGCGCGTGATCGCGTCTGCATCCCCGTGCCGCTCTTCCACTGCTTCGGCTGCGTGTTGGGCGTGATGAGTTGTATCAACCACGGCGTGACGATGGTGATGGTCGAGAAGTTCGACCCCGTGAAGGTGATGGAGGCCGTCGAGAAAGAAAAGTGCACGGCCGTCTACGGTGTTCCGACGATGTACATCGCGATTCTCGACCATCCCCGTTTCGCCGAGTTCGATTTCAGTTCGCTGCGCACGGGCATCATGAGCGGGTCGGCGTGTCCCACGCATCGGATGCAGCAGGTCGTCGATCGCATGTTCATGAAGGAGGTCACGAACCCTTACGGTCTTACGGAATCCGGCCCCGTCATGACGATGACGCGCTACTTCGAGGAATCGATGGAGCGGAAGTGTGCGACGATCGGTCAGGCGCTTCCCGGCATCGAGGTGGCGATCATCAATCCGGAAACGGGCGAACTTGCCCCGCTCGGTACGGACGGCGAGATCTGCTGCCGTGGCTTCAACTGCATGAAGGGCTACTACAATATGCCCGCGCAGACGGCGAAGTGCATCGACGCGAACGGCTGGCTCCACTCCGGCGACATCGGCCGCATGGATGCCGACGGCTACTACTACATCACGGGACGCTTGAAGGACATCATCATCCGTGGCGGCGAGAACATTTCCCCGAAGGAAGTCGAGGACTTTCTCGGCACGATGCCGGGCGTGAAGGACGTCGCGCTCGTGGGCTGCCCGTCGAAGAAGTACGGTGAACAGCCCGCAGCGTTCATCATCCCGGCCGAGGGAGCGTCGCTCACGGAGGCTGACGTGGCGGCGTTCTGCCACAATCGGATTTCGTGGTTCAAGATTCCGAAGTACGTTCATTTCCTGGACGAGTTTCCGATGACGGCGTCCCAGAAAATCCAGAAGTACAAGTTGCGCGATCTCGCGCATGAACTTTGGCCAGACGCCTGAGGCGGCATGAACCGCATTCTGTTCGAGGCTTCCGAACTCGCCGCCGACGGTACGGCCACGTTCGCCGATGCGCGGGCGCGGCACGTGCTGGACGTGTTGCACGGCGCGGTCGGGCAGACGCTCAAGACGGGGACGATCGACGGGGCGATTGGTACGGCGGAAATTCTGTCCGTCACGTCCGACGCCGTGACGGTGCGGACGCGGCATGACACGCCGTCGCCGCGTCCGTGGATCGACCTCGTGCTGGCGCCGCCGCGTCCGCGCGTGTTGAAGCGTCTGCTGCCCCAACTGGCGACGCTTGGCGTGGGGCGCATTGTTCTCGTCGGCGCGGCGAAAGTGGAAAAGGCGTTTTGGGGGGCGCAGCTCTTGAAACCGGAAATCTATCGTCCGCTGCTTGTGGAAGGTCTGCAACAGGCCGGGACGTCCATTCTGCCGGACGTCCAGTTGGCGCGGAACTTCCGTTCCTGGCTTGCGCACGATCTCGACGCCGCGTTCCCTGCGCCCCGTCCGCGTTTCGTCGCTCATCCCTATGCCGTCGTCGGGGCGTCCTCAAATCCATCCGCCGCCGTGCCCGCCGCGATGCCGAATGCGCGTCCGCTCTTGGCCGTGGGACCGGAGGGCGGTTGGACGGATGACGAAGTGGCGGCGTTGGAAGCGAAGGGGTTTGTGCGCTACTCGCTGGGCGGGCGCATCCTGCGTACGGATACGGCGCTCATCGCCCTCTTGGCTCGGCTCATGCCGGTGTTCGACGCCGCCGCGATTACAGCCGCGTCGTGACGTCCCAGACGTACGGCGCATGGGGAATCGTCATGAGCGTGAAATGGGGGAGGAGATCGGCGAGGGATATGGGCGATCCGTCGCCCCAGCCGCAAGACTGCGCCAAACGACCGATGAGGACGTTCGGTGCGATGCCCGCCGCGCGGTAGGCGGCTACGCGCGTGTCGCCGTGGCGTTTGCAGAGGCGGCGGCCGTCGGAGCCGACGACGAGCGGCACATGGCAGAACGCGGGCGGGGTTAGGCCGAGTGTGCGGTAGAGGAGGATTTGCGCGGGCGTGGCGGGGAGGAGGTCGTCGCCGCGCACGACTTCCGTGACACCCATTTCGGCGTCATCCACCGTCACGGCGAGCGTGTAGCCCGCGCCGTGTGCGTCGCGGCAGATTGGAAAATCGCCCAGAACACGGGCGACGTCCTGTTCATACGATCCGGCGAATGCGTCGTCGAACCGAACGGTCGTGCCGTCGGGCACGCGGAAACGCCAGCAGGGGGGACGGACGGCTGCCGCTTCGGCCCAGGTGGCGTAGCGGTCCCGGCACGTGCCAGGGTAATGGAGTTGTTCGCCCGCATGGGGGGCGGACTGCGCGGCCTCGACGTCCTTGCGCGAACAGGTGCAGGGATAGACGTGGCCGTGCGCCTGAAGCTGTGCCAACGCCGCCGCGTACTGCGGCTTGCGGTCTGACTGCCGCACGTAGACGTCCCAGTCGAACCCGAGCCAGTGCAAATCATCGACGGCCGCCTGTTCCGCGCCCGGCTTGTCACGCGGATGGTCGAGATCTTCCATGCGAAAGAGGAGACGTCCGTTCTGCGACCGGGCGCGAAGCCAGGCGATCATGAACGTGCGGACGTTCCCCAGATGGAGCGCCCCCGTTGGTGACGGCGCGAGCCGTCCTACGTAGGCGGGGGCGCGGCGGGAGGTATCGGCAGACGTGTTCACCCGATGCGGGGGAGTTTGGCGAAACTCGCTTCGAGTTCGGCGTCCGTCGGCACGTAATCGTTCATCGTATGGTCGTTGAACTTCTGGTAGGACACGAGATCGAAGTAGCCGGTGCCCGTGAGGCCGAAGAGAATCGTCTCCGCCTTGCCTTCCTGTTTGCAACGGAGGGCTTCGTCGATTGCGGCGCGGATCGCGTGGCTCGATTCGGGCGCGGGGAGGATGCCCTCGACGCGCGCGAACTGTTCGGCCGCCTCGAAAACGGCCGTTTGCTCGACCGCCCGCGCCTCCATCAGCCCCTCGTCGTAGAGTTCGCTCAACACGGCGCTCATGCCGTGGTAGCGGAGTCCGCCCGCGTGACTGGGCGATGGCATGAAGTCGTGCCCGAGCGTGTACATTTTTTGGAGCGGACACACCCGGCCCGTGTCGCAATAGTCGTAGGCGTAGCGGCCGCGCGTCAGCGACGGGCAGCTGGCCGGCTCGACGGCGATGAACCGGTAGTCCGCTTCGCCGCGCAGTTTTTCGCCCATGAACGGCGAGATGAGTCCGCCGAGGTTCGATCCGCCACCCGCGCAGCCGATCACGACGTCGGGCTTCACGCCCAGTTTGTCGAACGCGGTCTTCGCTTCAAGGCCGATGATCGACTGGTGCAACAGTACCTGCGAAAGGACGCTGCCCAGCACGTAGCGGTAGCCCTCGCGCGTGGCGGCCGCTTCGACGGCTTCGGAAATGGCGCAACCGAGCGAGCCGGTGGTACCGGGATGCGCGGCATTGATAGCGCGGCCGACGTTCGTCTCCATCGAGGGCGACGGCGTCACGGACGCACCATACGTGCGCATGACTTCGCGGCGGAAGGGCTTCTGCTCGTAGGAGCATTTCACCATGTAGACCTTGCAGTCGAGACCGAAGAACGCACAGGCCATCGACAGGGCCGTTCCCCACTGCCCCGCGCCCGTCTCCGTCGTCACGCCCTTGAGCCCCTGCGCTTTTGCGTAGTAGGCCTGTGCGACGGCGCTGTTGAGTTTGTGGGAACCCGACGTGTTGTTGCCCTCGAACTTGTAGTAGATTTTCGCGGGGGTACCCAGCGCCCGTTCGAGGAAGTAGGCGCGAACGAGCGGCGAGGGGCGGAACATCCGGTAGAAGTCCTGGACGTCCTTCGGAATCGGCGTCCAGGGATTGTCGTTGTCCAGTTCCTGCTTCACGAGTTCGTCGCAAAACACACGACCCAACGCCTCCGGCGTCACGGGCTTCCCCGTGGCCGGATCCAGCAGCGGCGCCGGCTTCGTCTTCATATCCGCCCGCACGTTGTACCAGGCGGTGGGGAGTTCGTTTTCGTTCAGATACGTCTTGTACGGAATCTCTGCGCTCATCGTGATTGTCTTCTTTCTCTTGGGGCACACATGATACTATATATAAGAACACTCCGCAAGTGGCTTTCCAATTTCCGCCGCGTTAAATCGGA
>CAZTHR010000110.1:0-7531 GCA_964613265.1 uncultured Lentisphaeraceae bacterium
TTTTTTAATGGCGCGTTTACTTTCGTACGCTATGGATTTTTCCCGCGTTCCGCGTCGGACAGGAAACACGTCGGATCTTCGCCCCACAAATCGCCCGTCACAGCCTCGCCACGGGCGCGGAAGTTGCCGCCACAAAGGTCGAGCCATCGGCACGTGCGGCAATGTCCTTTTACGAGTTCCTTTTTCCGGCGCATGAGATCAAGGAGCGAACCCGGCGCGGGATGTTCCCATATTTTCGAAAACGGCGTGTCGAGGACGTTCCCTACGGGATGATTGCGCCAGAACTGGTCGGGATAGACCGTACCGTCCCACGAAATGCAACCAATCCCCTGACCCGATGCATTGCCGCCGTTAAGCGTCAGTAGCTCCAACGCCTTGTCCGCATTCGGATGCCCCTCCGCTTTCATCTTCAAGTAGAGCGCAATGCCGTCGCACGAATTGTCGACCGTCAGTACCTCGACGGGGAAACCGCTATCGAAGCACGTCTTCGTCTCCGCGACAATCGTCTCCAGCGCAGCGCGCGCCTCGGCGTGGTCGAGATCCGTGGCGGCAATCTCCCGACCGCGTCCCGTGTAAACGAGATGGTAAAGGCAAATGCGCGGCACTCGCTCGCGACGCATAAGGTCGAAGATGGCCGGAATCGCCCGTACGTTGTCGCGGGTCATCGTCACGCGCAACCCCACCTTCACGTCACGGGCAAGCAGCCGGCGAATCGCGTCGAGCGACTTCCGGTACGCACCGGCATGGCGGCGAAACGCATCGTGGATTTGTTCCGTGCCGTCGATGGAAATCCCCACGTAGGCCACGCCCAGCTGACGAATCCAATCCGCCCACGCGTCATCGATCAACGTGCCGTTCGTTGAGAACGTCACGCGAATGCCCTTGCTCTTCGCATATGCGGCCAGGACGCGAATGTCGGGACGGGTCAGCGGTTCACCGCCCGAAAAGAGAATCACGGGAACGCCATAGGCGGCCAAGTCGTCAATGACGGCCTTCGCCTGTTCGGTCGTCAGCACTTTCTGCGCCCCGGCGTACGCCGCATAGCAATGCGAACAGGCGAGATTGCACGTGGGCGTACAGTTCCACACCACAACCGGGCGACGGTGGACGCCCGTCCGATAGCGGAGCTTGTCCGACTCCTCAATCGTTCCGAAATAAAGCTTGGAAATGCCAATCACGCCGTCTCGCTCCTCATTCGCCAATCGTATAGGACACGCCAGGCTTCGCAATCTCGACGGTCGCATTCGGGAAACGCGCCGTCAGCCCATTCCGACGTTCCTCCAGACTCTTCGCCTCGCCGTGAATCAGGAAAATCCGCGACGCCACGTTGTTCGCCAGCCAGCGGTCGTTCTCCGCCGCGTCGCCATGCCCCGAAAAACAGGAGAACACATCGACCTTCGCACGGACGGGAATCTTCTTGCCGTCGAGTTCAAGTTCCTTCGCGCCGTTTTTCAAAAGGCCCCCCGGTGTCGTGGGCGACTGGTACCCCACCAGCAACACGCGGACATCCGCGCGCGGCAGCAGAGTGGGCAGCAACCTGCGCGATGCACCCATCTCCATCATGCCCGACGTCGTGACGAGGATGGTTCGCGCCACCTTCTTCTTGGGGAACTTGGCCGAACTGCGGTCGAAAAGCGTCCGCGCGTCCTTCATGTCCGGCACGTCGAACCATTCGGGATGCGACACATACTGCCCCATCATCTCGCGCCCGGAAGCGGAAATGAAATGCACCGGCACGTTGGTGGGAATCACGCCCGCCGCCTGTCCCTTCTGGATTTCCAAAAGGACGCGCTGCGAACGATCCATCGCGAACGCGGGAATCCAGACGACACCGTTCGTGCGCAACGTCTCGCCGACGGCCTGACGGAAACGCTGATATTCGGCCTCCAGGCTTTCCGGCGCCCCAAGCGTCGCATCGCCGTACGTCGTTTCAACAAATACGGCATCCGCCTTTTTCGCGGGTTCGATCGTCTTCACAAGACGCGACCGGCACGATCCAAGATCGCCGGAAAAAACACAGGCGTTCGTGGATTCTTCCAACCGCACGGACGCCGCGCCCGGCAGATGCTTCACGTCGGCGAACGCCACCGTGAACGCGCCGATTTTCCACGGCGTTTCATAGGGCTTGACTTTGACGCGGGTCATCAAGTCTTTCAAATCGAGATCGCAGCACGTCCCGCAGAAAAACGGACTGTCGATCTTCTCCCGCGCCTTGAGCTGGAGAAGCGTTCCCGTGAACACGTGCCGGTTCGTCGCGGCAATGCGCCCCGCCCATTCGCAGGCCTCCTGCCAGTGAACCGTCCGACGCTTCGTGCGCGTCGACCACCGCCACGTTCGCGTCACGTCCGATTCATAGCGGGCCTGTCCGTGCAGGGACGATTCGAGCAAGGCGCGCGTCGGCGGCGTCATCCAGATCGTTCCCTTGAATCCGTCGCGGATCAGTTTGGGAATGCGGCCCGCATGGTCGGCATGGGCGTGGGTGAGCACGAGATCGGAAACCGACGCCGGATCGAAACCGAACGTGTCGTCCCCGCCCGGCTCGTCCGGCATGAACTCACCGCCGTAGAACGCGCCGCAGTCGACGAGCAGACGCGTCGCGCCGCTCTGGGCGAGCGCACAGCTCCCGCCCACGCGCCCCGCGCCGCCGTAGAACGTGACGGTCGTCTTCGCGACGACCGTCCACGCCGCCGCACAGAGAACGAAACCCAGCAGCCCCGCGCGCTTCATGTCACTTCTCCAAAACGCCTTCGTAGTCGCGCCGGAGGAACGCCACCATCGTCAGCAGGACCGTCATCGCGCCCAGGAAGTAGGCGCCCGACAGGGACGTGAGGCAGTTTTTCACCGAGACGCCGGAATCCATCATCGCGCCAATCAGTTTCGGCGCCACCGCACCCATCACGAACGCGCCGAAACACATGAAGCCCGTCGCCGCCGCACGATAGCGGGGCTTGATGACATCATAAAGCGAAGCGAACATGTTCGAGTCGTAGAACCCATGCGCCAGGCCAAAGAGGAACAGACCCGTACAGCAGAGCGTGAGCGACTGCGCGTGGTAGGCCAGGAAGATGCAGGGCGCCCCCGTCAGAAGGCCGACGAAGTTCATCAGCGTCCGCGCGTATTTACTCGTCCGCGCCAACTTGTCGGACAGGCGGCTGGCGATTACGATGCCGATGAGGCAGCCCGCGTAGTGCCAGATGACGGAATGGAACGCCGCCATGGAGGCCGCCGTCGTCCCCTTCAACGTCGGATCGGCGTAGAACGTGGATTTCATGTACACGGGCGTCCAGACCGTGAACCCAAAGTTCGTGAACACCTGAAAACCGAACGCGAGCATGAGCAGCCAGGCGCTCGGCTTTTTCGCGAACGCGAGAAACGCCTCGCCCGCCGATGCCTTGGCCGGAGCGCCCGGCGCCGGCGGCAGGGGTTTCGTGTCGCGCAGGAAAAACGCGAGCACGACGAACCAAGCAAGGCCGACGCCGCCGAGAATCCAGAACGGGTAACGCCAGCTACCTGTGCCAAGGCCGGAGAGCCAGCCAGAAGCCAACGACACAAGGACGACTGCGAAGTAGAGCGCACTCTGCATGATGGACATGGCCGTCGAGCGCGTCTCTTCGTGCAACTGACTGAGGATTGAATTCGCCGACGACGGCAGCAGACATTGTCCAATCGCGAACACGACGCCGAAGACGGCCGTCAAGTACGCGACGATGCCGATGGGGCCGATCGGCCGGGCGAAACCAGCCAGTAGGCACATCGACGAGAAAATCGCCACCGACGCCACGATGAGTTTCTTGCGGCTGAACAAATCGCCCAGCACGCCGCCGAAGAGGACGGCGAACCCATAGACGAGCGAAAAGACGCTCATCACCGTGCCCCAGTCGCCCGCCGCGATGGACGGATAGTCGGCTTTCATCTGCGGTAGAACGGCGTTGAAAATCTGCCGCGTTCCCTGCTGCATGAAGTAGCCAAACGTCAGCAACGCAAGCGCCACCCACTTGTAGTTGTCCTTCTTCTCGTCAAACATCGTTCCGCCCTTCCTCTCGTGTTGGAAATATCTGTTGTATGGGAATCGTCAAATTTTCTGCACACCGTCGACAAAGACGGCACAGACGTCGAACGTCTTCGGATCGAGTACGGCCAAATCGGCCACATACCCCTTCTCGACCTTGCCGAGCGTCCGTCCCCAGCCAAGTTCGATCGCCTGGTTCCAGGATGTCACACGCACAAGATCCTTGAGCGGCAGCCCCGTCACCTCGTGCAGGTTCTTCAAGCCCTTGTTCAACCAGAGCGTTGAACCCGCCAGGTTGCCGGCATCCACCAACCGCGCCTCGCCGTTCTGAAGCCGAACGTCGATCCCACCCATCTTGAACGTGTAACCGTCGGGCATGTGCGAACAGCGCAGCGAATCGGTAATCATTTGGATGTGCGCGAGGTCGCGCTTCTTGAACACGAGCCGCAACATGTCGTCACACAGATGGATGCGGTCGCAAATGACTTCCGTGTTCAAATCGTCGATCAGGAACCCGGCGCCCACCATGCCGATTTCGCGGTGATGGAGTTTCGTCATCTGGTTGCAGAAATGCGTCATGTGCCGCAGACCTTGTTCGTAGGCCGGCATGAACTGCGCAAGCGTCGCGCCCGTGTGACCACAACTCGGCACGATACCGGCCTCCCGACAGGCTGCCGCGAACGCGGCACCGCCCGGCATTTCGGGCGCGTAGCTGACGAGTTTGACGGGGCAGAGTTTCGCGAGTCCCGCGACCTCCCGCATGGAGGGCTTGCGAACGAACGCGGGATTCTGCGCCCCGCAACAGGCCGGATTGATGAACGGCCCTTCCAAATGAAGGCCGGGGGCTTTCGCGAACGCCATGTCCTTCTGATAGGCCGCCACGGCGCGCGCCGCCCGCTTGAGCGTCTGGTTGTCAACCGTCAGCGTCGTCGGCAGGAACGTCGTACAGCCTTCCGCCAATTTGGCCTCGGCGATTTTCGCAATCGCCTCCGGCGTCCCGTCGCAGACGTCGAAACCCAACGCCCCGTGCAGATGCACGTCGATGAACCCCGGCAGCACGTACTTGCCGCGCACGTCCACCACCGTATCCGCGTCACGCGGCGCATCGGACATGGGGCCGACGAACACGATTTTCCCCCGATTGAGGACAATCGCCTGTTTTTTCGCGTCGACGCCCGGCGAAACCACGTGCGCGTTCAGAATCAACGTCTTCATGCGAACATTCTCCTTCCCCTTCTCCCGGCGGCGGCCGGGCGGCTTGCGTACCAAATCCTGTTTAAGTTTGACTTAATAGACTCACTTCATCACGGCCGCACGGCCGAGCATGAACGCCTTTTTGTTCAGATCAAGCAACTTGGCTTTCGGGCCGGTGAAACTCTCCACCATCGCCGCTTCCCACTGCTCAACCGTGAAATGCGTGACGGCGGACAGGGCGCCGGCGATCACCATGTTCATCGTGCGGGCGTTCCCCACCTCCTCGGCGATCTTCGGCGCGTCGACGACCAGTGCCTCCGGAAACGCCGCCGCCAAACGCGCCTCAAAATCCTCAACGGGCTTTTGCAGACCGCTCGACACCGTCACAGGCGTCAAGTCGACGTTGTTCAGGACGATCTTCCCCGTCGGCGCGAGAAAGTGCTTCCAACGCAGGGCCTCCAGCCGGTCGAACGCCACGAGAATGTCGCTCTGCCCTTCGGGAATGATCGGCGAATTAACCTTGTCGCCAAAACGAACGGACGAAATCACACTGCCGCCACGCTGAGCCATGCCGTGGATTTCGCTCTTTTTCACATCCAACCCCGCGAGCGTCGCCGTCCGAGCCAGCATGTTCGCCGTCAGCAGAATGCCCTGTCCGCCAACCCCCACAAGAGACACGTTTACTGTCTTCATTCTAACCTAACCTTCTTCGCGTTGTGTGTTTTCCCCGCCGCCCGTTAGGCCTCGACGCGCTCGACCGTCAGTTCGGGATCGAGTTCTTGGAGCTTGGATTCAATGCCCTGTTTGAGCGTCATCATCGCGTACGGGCAGGTGCCGCAGTGGCCGACGAGCTTGAGGCTGACGACCTTGCCCTCCATCTTCACAAATTCAAGATCGCCACCGTCCTGCTGCAACATAGGGCGCAGCGCATCGAGCATGGCTTTCACCTGTTCTTCCAATGTCATTTTTCTTTTCCTTTCCGTATCTTCGTTTAAATCAGTTCGGCTCATTCAAATCGGATCGAAGCCGCGCGACCGTGGCCGTCCAACCCCTCCACCTGCGCAAACGCCGCGATTGTGTCCTTCGTTTCCTCAAGATCACCCTTCGTGAACGCCACAAACGAATGGCGGCGGCGGAAGTCATCCGGCGTCAGGCCGTTGAACATGTTCGCCGCGCCGCCTGTCGGCAGTACGTGCGACGGCCCCGCCACGAAATCGCCCGCCGATTCCGGCGTCCAGGCACCCGCGAAAACCGCACCCGCCGAACGAACGCCCTTCATCAGCTTCGTCGCGTCCTTGCACATGATCTCAAAATGCTCCGGCGCAAAACGGTTCACGAGTTCAAGCCCGTCCTGCACCGTCGGCGTCACGCAGAAGAGGATGCCGTCACGATCGATCACGCGCTGGACGAGCGCCTTGCGCGACATCTGTTCCATGAGCGCGAACAGTTCCTGCCGGACTTCTTCGGCGAACGCGGGCTTGTCCGTCACGAGCAACGACTTCTCCCAGCCGCTGCCGTGTTCCGCCTGGGACAGCAAATCCGCCGCCACCCAACGAGCCGGCACCGTGCCATCCGCCAGCACGGCGATTTCGCTCGGCCCCGCCACCTGGTCGATGCCCACGTAGCCGAACACCTGCCGCTTGGCCGCCGTCACGAACGCATTGCCGGGACCGACGATCTTTTGGACTTTCCGCACGGTCTTCGTACCAAACGCCATGAGACCGATGGCCTGGATACCGCCCACGCGGTAGACTTCCGTGGCGCCGGCAAGACGCAACGCATAGAGAAGGACGGGGTTCGGCGTCCCCGTCGGCCCAGCGGGCGTACAGGCGACGATTTCCTTCACGCCGGCGGCTTTCGCCAGCGTCACCGTCATCACGCTCGTCGAGGCGAGCGGCGCCGTGCCTCCCGGCACATAGACGCCCACGCGATCCATCGGCGAATAGAATTCACCCGCCGTGCCGCCACGCGGTGTCTTCATCGTCCAAGATGAACGAAGCGAGGCTTTCGAGAAACGCATTACGCGCGCATAGGCATCCTTAACGGCCTTCTTCAGACGAGGCGGCACCTGCGCCTCGGCCGCCGCAAGTTCGGCGTCCGTGACTCGAAACTTCTTCGGCGTCAGATGGGCGCCCTCGAACTTCTCCACATAGTGCGCCACGGCCGCATCCCCGTCCGCGCGGACGGCGGCCAACACCTCGGACGCGGCCCGTTCGGCCTCTTCCGGAAACGCGCTACGCGCGAGAAATTTCGTGACGATTTTGCTCTGTGCCTTTTCAGACGACCATTCGACAATGCGGACCATAATCTGCTTCACTCCTTTGAAGG
>CAZTHR010000111.1:0-7377 GCA_964613265.1 uncultured Lentisphaeraceae bacterium
CGCCGCGCCCTTGAAAACGGGTGTGCCATCGGGTGCGGCGAAACTGCGCATCTGGTACGGGGCAAGCGTAAACGTCGCCGAAGAGGCGCCGCCGAAAAGGCCGTCGTCCATCTTTTCGCCCCGCACGAGATCGACCGTGCCGGCGGGCAGGTCGAGCGTCACGGTCACAGGTTTCATGTCCGTGTTCACGACGTAGAACCAACTCCGGCCGTTCCACTTCTTCTGACGCAGCTTCACCACGTCCGTCCCGCCCACGTCGTCGAACACAACGCCTGGCAGAGCGCGGAACGCCTGGAAGAACGGCACCAGTTCGTCCTCCATGCCGTACGTGCCAATCAGGAACCCGCCCTTCGAGAGGCCCAGCACGTCGCCGTAGCGCAAGGGCAGCACAAAGTGGCGCAACGCATGTACCCCGGCGGGATTGATCGTCGACACGCGCCAGACGCATTCTTTCAGCCAGTCGCACGTGAGCGCGTTCGCCTTACCGCCGCCCCGCCCGATCGGACTCTCCCAGTAGCGGTCGTGCTGGTGCACCCACGGACTGTTCGCGCCCTTCAACAGCGCGTAAAACCCCGGCAACGTATCCACCACGCGCTGGTGGTCGTACGCCGCAGGCGTCGGATAAGCCGCCGGTGAACGCCAGCGATAGTCTGCCGGCACGAGCGTCTGGCAGAGGATGACGTTCGGCGCCTCCCGTGTCAGGCGGTCACGGTCAAGCCCGCACGCGCGGTTGGCCTGTTCCATGAAATCGGGCTTCATGAAGTCGGGATGGCGGATGTTGGCCGGGACAAGGTAGTTCAGCCACAGTTTGAGGTCGGGCCGTTTCTCCGCGAGTTTCCGTGCCTCCTTCACGTAGAAGTCCGTGACGACGTCGCACCGCCACTGGATCCAGTCCTCCCAGGCGTTCGCGCGAATCCACGCGGCGTACGCCTTGCCGCGCAACGGGTCTTTTTTGTCCACGGGAATCTTCAGCCCCTTGGCCTTCGCGAACGCCTGGACGGTGTAGTCGTTGTAGCCGCTTTTCTCGTCGCCGAACCAGAGCATGCAGTGGCGCGTCATGTGCATGCACACGCCCTTGAACGACGGGTGGGGCAACCCCTGCGCCGTCAGTGTACTGATGATGCCGGAAATGTGTTTGCGCACGACGGGGTGGTGGAAGTTGAAGTTCGGCGGCGTGTCGTGCCACCCGCCCCAATTCGGCTTGCCCGTGTCGTGAATCGCGATCACCGTGTCGTGCAACGACCCGTCGCCCATCGCCTCCCGCGTGATGAAAAGGTCGTCGGGCAGCGGCATCGTGTTCGGGTTGACCGTCGGTATCAACGAAAGACCTTCCGCGTCGAACTTCGCGTACCAGGCGCTCAGAAAGTCCGGCGCATGGTGACGCGGATTGTAGTTGTCGCCGATCAGCCCGTGATACCACGCGCCCGGATAGGCGAACAGATTTTCCCCCGTGTACTTCATCAGCGCAGCCGTACGGTCGATCAACGTCTCCAAATCATCGGGTGAATAGCCGTGCGACTTCGGCACGGCGAAATCGTAGCCAATGGCGGGATCTTCAAAGTAGAGCGCCACCGTCCGGTTCCACCCCGTTTCAGGGGCAGGACGATCCGTGCGCTTTCCCGCGAAGAGGTCGCGCCAGAAATCGCCGATCTGGCGTTTCCGTTCAGGCGGCACGGGCTCGTTCACGGCCGCCACAGGCAAGGCGGCATCCGTCACGCGATAGACGCGGACGGCCGCAACGGCGGCCGGCGCGTCGTCCCGCGCCGTCATCGCCACAAGCGTGACGTCAGGGTCGCTCGCCCAATAAAGGCACCGATGCGTCAGCACACGCCCCGTGTTCGGATATTCGTCCCCGGCGGCGACGCCGACTTGAAGCGTGTAGTCGCCTCCCGAATCGCCCGAACGCTGGACGATGAAATCGGCCGTCCGTTTCATGTCGTCGGGATAGTCGATTTCAAAACACCAAAGCGGCGCGTTCGTATCGACCGCAAGCCGCAGCGCAAAACGATTGCCCGCTTTGCGTCCAGCCTCCAGATAGGATCGCCCGGCGAGCGAACCCCTCCGCGTCGGTCCCACGGCGCGGAAGCGATCGGACGGCAACGGCCCGTCGCCCGGCCGGAGTTCGGAGACGAGTTCCATCCGACGCGGACGGCCGGGACGGTCACCGGCGGCGGGCGGCAACTCGTAGGGATTGTCCGCGCGCATGACGACGACCGGCACCGAACCGTAGAACCACGTCCCGTCCGTCGCCCGCAGCGTGTAGCGTCCGGCCGGCAGGTTCACGTTCAACCGCACCTCCGACGCGCCGACCTTCTCCTTGTAGGTGGACACGACCTTCCCGTCGGCATCGCACAGGCAGTAGTGCAGGTTTGACAAGTCGCAGCCGCCGGGGCTGGTGGCACGGACGGACAGGATGCCCGTCGTGTTCGCCAGCGCATAACAGCCCGCCGCCGCGATTTCAATCACGCTTTCCCGGCGGTAAAGTTCGCGGATCTGCGTCGCCGTCAACGGCGCCGAGTAGATGCGCAGATCGTCAACCAAGCCGTCGAACTGGTAGCCCGTCCCTTTGCCGCCCACGAAGAACGTCTTGAACGTCTGCCGGGCAAAACTCCGCGCGTCGCGCGGTTTCAACGCCGCAATCAACGGCGATTCGCCATCGCTCATGTTGTGCGCCGTGCGGCCGTTGAGGAACATTCGCACACCGTCCGAATCCCACGTCACCGCCAGATGAGTCCACTCGGCCTCCGGCACCGCGCCCGACCAGATTGCATAATCGTCGTCATCGTCGCTTTGATCGGCGCGGAGCAACTTCCCCCACCACCAGAACATGAGCTGGCCCGATCCGACACGCGCACCGACGGGGTCGGGGTTCGCGAACAACATCCGCCAAATGTCCGTCCGCGTCGCCGTCTGCCCGTCGTCCGGCCATTCGCGTTTGAACCAGAGGCTCACCGTCCCCTGCTCCGGCACGAGATTGTCCTTGGCAAGATACTCCAGCACACTCCCCGCGTCCCGCGTGAGCCGCACGGCCTGGCCACGCTTGCCCTCGACGAACGTGACGCCCTTCTCGCGAACGGGGTTCGCCGCCCCCCGCGCCTGCGCCGCCGCCGTCGTCCCGTCAAACGGCGCGTGAAATATCAATTCCGGCCGGGTCGCGTTCTTCCGCGCAAACGACACCGGCAGTTCCCCCGAAAGTCCGTATCGCGCCCCGTAGAACGCGACCGGGCCGTTCGCAGACGCCTTCGCCAGATCCCACCGCAGATGGAGACTGTTCAGACGATCCCACACGTCGGTGACGAACGGATAGTCCTTCATGTGGCCCTTCGTCTGGAACGTGCGGCTCCGGTAGTAGTGGCCTTCCGCGCCGTGGCCTTCAAAATAGGCGAGCAGGTCGGATCCGCGCACACCGCCGAACACGGAGATGAGTGCGCAGTCACGCCCCTGATACGCCGTGGGGCCGATGTCGGGCGACGTGAAGACGAGCTTGGCCATGCCGGCCTTGAACGCCGCCCGCGCGTCGATGACGAGCCGATCGACGGCGCCGGAGACGACCACCTTGTCGGCAAAATTGCCGCCCTCCGTGTGGAACGTGAGGACGGACACACCCGCCGCGTCCCGCACGAAAAGATTCGCCGGCGACCGGTCGACCTTCACCGTGTTCCATGCGCACGACGGAAACGTCTTGACGTCCGCACCACAGACACACGCCGCCAAAATGCCGGCGACAACCCAAAGGCTTTTTGTTCTCATGCCGCCGATTATACCATAATCCCCCGTCGACGGCGGACCGTGCGCACATCGACGGGCGCGTTGCGAGAGAATGTTAACGAATGATGACGACCAGGCCACCCTTGGCATAGACGCCGTAGACCATGCCGCCCGAAACGACGGCGCTTGTCGTGTAGCCCGCCGGCGCGGCGGCGCCGTTGATCGTCGTCGCCCACTTCGCGTTCTCAAGCCCCGCCGCAGAAACGACGGGAATGCGCAGATGCCGGAGTTCCGCGAGGTCGCCCACGTAGGGAATGTCCAGGCGCACGACGCCGTCCGCCGGCATGTCGACCGCCTCAACCGTCAGCGGCCGCGTCTGCCCCGGCGCGGCCGTGAAGCCACCGCCCGCCTCGATCGTCACACGCTTCACCGTACCCGTGCCACCGACATACGCGCCGGACTGCACGAAGACGTTCGTCGAATTGAACGCCGTCGTGTCCACGAGCAACGTGCCGCCGTTCACGCGCGTCGCCTCGGTGTAGTAATACGACTTGTTCGTATAGCCTTCCGCATGACCGTTGCCGTTCAGACGCAGCGTGCCCGGACCCGTCTTGAGTAGGCCGTTGTTGAAGACCGTCTTGCCCCACAACTTTGAGTTATCGCCGCCCCACGTCGCCTGCGTCTTGAGCGTCACGCCAAGCGTGACGTCCACGTCCGCATTTTTCGTGATGTCCGCCACGTAGAACTCCACCTTGCCGTGGAGATTCGTCGTCGTGCCATTGACAACCTGGTACTCGTCCTGCTCGTGTCCCAAACAGAAGAAGTTAGCCCGTCCGTTCGGCTGGAGGTCGTAAGGCCGCGTTCCGTCCCAGCGTACGCGATGGGCGAAGATGAACGTACCGTAGGGCCAATTGGCGTTACCCGTATCAAGTCCCCCGCAATAGTCGAAGTTCGCGTCGTAGAGGTCGAGATACGGCAGCGAATTCGCCCAACCAGCCGTCGTGTTGGCATCGCGTCGAAGCGAACGAAGCGTACCATTCGAGATGGCAAACGTCGCCTCGTTCACGCAGGCCGCCTGACCGAACGTGTCGCTTGCGGTCAAGTGCAGCGTTCCGCCGCTCAGCACGAGCGCGACGCGGTTGGAATCGGACAGGTCACCCAGGGCCGACTTCGTGGCCGTGCGGTCGTCGTTGCCGCGTGCCGCGACTTTCAAAACGCCCTCGGCAATTTCAATCCGACCTTTGCAATCGCTGTTATTGTTGTTCAGCAACAGCGTTCCCTTCCCCGTCTTGCGCATGTTGAACACCTGTCCGACGTGGTTCGTGCCGTAAATAACCCCTATGTTGTCGCTCCATGAACAGGCATACCATGGCGGCGAATCCACCAGGCGGCCGGCAATCGTCAAATCTACCGAGTCGTCGCCAGAGATGTCCTCGAGTTCCAGGTCTGTCGGCTCTGTTCCAAGTTCGCGACCGAAGTAGTAGCCCGCGTCCGTATGGGACAGCGTGTAGACGTTCGTGCCCTTGAACGTGACGCCGCCATTGAAGCCGACGGTCGGCCAGCGATAGTAGACCTTGTTCGTCTGCGCTGGCGGGACTACCTCCCAGTAGTTTCCCTGCCACGGCTGGGCGCCGAAGTAGACGGTCGCGTTCTCGAAAATTGTCTTGCAAAGACCGTTCACCGTACGGTCGTCTTGACGATACGTGCCGCCCTTCACGTGAAGCGTGTTCAGACTCTGCGCGTAGAACTGCCCCATCACGTCGTTGTTTGCCACATGGAGCGTCGCGCCGGGATGGATCGTGAACGTGTGTGGATAACGCACGGCGCCGAAGGGGCTGGGACGCGCCATGTCCGTCGATACGTACTTGGCGGACACCTTCCACGTCCCCTCGACGATGTCCACGTTGCCCGTATAGGAGGAATAGCGCGCGGTGTTGTTGTCATCCGCGTGCGCGAACTCCAGCGTCCCCGCACCCGTCTTACGAAAGCCGGACGGGACACCGTTGTTGCCGCTCGTCCAGATGAGCGGTACTTGGAAAATCACATCTGACGCGGACGACCCCGTCATATCCGGCACGTGGATTTCGCCCTGATACGAATAGTCCACTTTCCCCTCGGCGTTATACTTGCCAATAGAGACGGCGGCCTCGCGATACTCGTCGTTCGAGAGATTCGTCGTCTCGTTCTTGAACGTGACGGCTTTCGTGCCGCTGAAGTAGAGGTTGTTCACGTAGAGCGAACCCCAGAAGGCCGATTCCCACGGCTCGCTGACTGCATAACGGTTCTTCCAATGGCTGAGGCCACCGTGGAACTTCACGATCGAATCGTGGAGATAGATGTTGCCCGCGTTAAACGCGAAGTTCGTCGTGAGGTCGAGCGTCGAGTTGTAGAATTTCAGGTCGGTTTTGATGGGGGTGGAGGAACGTCCGCTGCCGCCGAACGAATTCTTTCCCACCATGCGAAGCGTCGCGTTCGAGACGACGACCGTGCGCGCGACGCGGGGATTGCCGAGTGCGCCGACTTGCGTGTTGATGTCGTCGTTGTCCGGCGTCAGCAGATTCACGCCGCCCATGATCAGGACGTCGCCCGTGAACGTGCTTTTGCCGGAATAGACGACCTCCCCTTCACCCCACTTGCCAAGCCCCTCCTCTCCTTCCAGCACGGAGTCGATGCGCCACGGAATGTCGTTCGTGAAATACCGCTGCCCCTGCCAGCCGACACCCTGGACTTCCAGCACCTTCATGTAGTTCGTCGCAGCGGGATAGAGTTCGAGCGGATGGTTGGAGGTCACGGTGTCCGCGCCCTTCGTCCGACACGTCGCCCACGTGGAGACATCCTCGACCATCCACAGCGCGACTTTCAGACCTTCCTTCTTCGCGGCGGCGACCCATTCGGCGCACGTGTCGACAAGGGGGGAAATTTGCGAACAGCCGAGGTTAACCGCCTTCCTGATGGGCGCGAGCGAATCGTCCGACGCGTCCGCATACGCCGTGCCGAGAATGTAGGCCGTCGGCGCAGTCGCATGGCGCGTCTTCATCGTCTGCAGATAGGAGGTGTCGAACGAGGTGAAGACGTACGTGCCGGTCGGCATCGTGGTGGAGACGATCTCGTACACGCCGTCCACGTACTGGTTGAGACGATCGCCCGACAATCCCTGGCTCTTCATCTCGAATTCGACGAACACGTCGTCGCGGTCTTTGAAGAGGTCGGCGATCTGCTGGAGGGATGGCACGTTTTCTCCGCTCTTCTTGAGCGTCAGGTTCGTGACGGCGTCGAACGTCAAGTCGATGACATTGCCCGTGCCCGTCGTCGTCGTGGCGACCGTCGCGTCGTGCATGATGACGAAGCCGCCGTCGGCCGTCATCTGCACATCCGTTTCGAACCCCGTCACGCCGGCGGCGAGCGACTGCTCGAAACCGCCTCGCGCATTGTCGTCGTATTGATAGTTCCCGCGATGCGCCACGACACGCGGAACCTCCGTCCCGGCGAGAAGCGCCCCGCCGAACAACAGCACACCCGTGATGAATCCGATCATCCGTACGTCCACCCCGAGTGACGTTGGATGACCACAACGCGACCGTTTTTGTCTTTTCATCTTTTCGCTCCTGTTGAATTCAATTCCTGTTTGTCCACCTTCTCGTGAGACGCTATATATTCTATTTTTTTTTT
>CAZTHR010000112.1:0-1561 GCA_964613265.1 uncultured Lentisphaeraceae bacterium
TTCTTGCCCGAAAAAATGGGGAACCTCCAAGATGTACCGGCCACGCAATCGCCGGCAACACCAATCGGCCGATCACTCGCGCACGAGCTCGTAGAGATAGGTCGCGTCGGCGGGGTCAAACGCGACGTCGGCCGTAAACGACAGCCCGCCGTTCGTCCACGCGGCCGGAACCGCACGGCGGCGCGCGCCGTCCGTCGCCAACGCATAGACCGTCCATTTTCCTGCCGGCACGGCGGCCGTAACGTCCGCCCGCCCCGCACGCATCAAGTGCGGCAGACGCCCCCAGTCCAGCAGAATACGCAACTGGCGATCGCCGTAGCGGATGTTTGAGTTCTGGACGTCCGTCAAATGTGTCACGAGCACATGCGTGGATTCACGCAGCGGCTTCCCGTCCAGCGAACTCGCCCAAACCGTCGCGGGCGTTCCGCCGATGTCCGCCACGAGCGCGTCCGCCCGAACGACGCCCCCTTCCGCGAACCCGCCGCACGTCCGTGCCGTCTTCAAGATCAAGCGTCCCGTCTCCGAGTCGATTTCCACTGCGCCGTCGCCCGCCGGCGGGAAGGATTTTTCATCCGTGACCGTCGGGAACATCTGCCGCCGCACATCATCCGCCGACTGCGTGAAACATTCGGGAAAACCCACCTGCCACGTGGCGTCCGCCGGCGCGGCATCCGCCACCACGCCGCCAACTTTCGCGTACCAGCTGGCGCCGACCCAGTTCGCCTGCATCATCGCCGTCGGTCCCATCGAGGCAAGTTTCCGCGGCGGCAGCACCATCGCGTACGTCTTCGCAAGCGGCTCCAAATCGCGGCGGAGGAAGAGGCAGATGGACGCACGTTCGGAGGCCAGCCCCAGCGGATCGCCGCTCATGTCGAAGTAACCCATCGCCTTCGGTCCTTTCACGCCCGCCGCATCGTGACTCCAAGCGAAACGCCAAAGGCCCGCCCAGTTCTGAAGCGCGGCGGCCGTGCCACAGGCGATGCCGCCCACGCCACGAAAGCGACCAGGCGCCGAATAGTTGTACTCCGTGATCGTGAACGGACGGTCGAGCACACGCCGCGCCGCCAGACGCTGCGCCCCCCTGTTCGCGCCGAGCATGGGGTTCACGTTTGGACACTGACTGGGCAAACGCCACGGAGATTCAAGGAAGCACGGATGGTCGACGTAGAAATGGTCGTCCACGTAGTCGTAGCTCTTCGCGCGCGGTAGCTGGAACGCCGCCGGATAGTGCCAGTTGTTCATGTTCGTCGTCAGCGCCCGACACTTCATCTCCTCGCGCAGGAACTTCGTCACGCGGGCGGCGAACGCCGCCTCCACGTCCGCCAGGAAGAGCGTGTAGGCGCGAACGTGCGGATTGTCGAGCGCGGCGAGATCGGGCGGCAAGGTGTCGGGGACGTTCGCGTAGGCGGATGGTTCGGCGGCTTTCTTCGCGGCCAGCCAGGTCTGCCACTTTTCGCGGAACACGGGGTGTTTCTGCATGAACTCCATGCCCTTGTTGCCAAGATTCCCCTCGTTGACGAACGACAGCCATCCCAACGCGGGTTCCTGCGCAAGGCTGCGT
>CAZTHR010000112.1:1661-7369 GCA_964613265.1 uncultured Lentisphaeraceae bacterium
ACATCGGCAACACGTCGCCGGCCGACACGGCGCCGCACAGCGCGGCCGCCAGAAAAGCGATTCCGATTCGGTTCATCTTCGTTCTTCGTTTCATTTCAGCAGCCAATCTTCCGCACCGATGGTCACGCCGTCGACGGACGCGGGCGCCTTGTTGTAGTTCACGTAGACCTTCGCGCCGTTGGCGTACGTCGTTCGATAGACGCCCGGCGCCAATTCGTCATGTCCGTCCATGAAAACGTACTGGAGTTTCCAGAGTTTCGCATAGGCGTCCACACCGCGCCGGATCGCCGCCACGGACGCTTCGAGCCGGGCGTCCGTCCCGCATTCAAGATCGACGTCGCCCATCCAGTTCCGTCCCTTCCCCGGCGTGAGGAAGTTTGCGTAGAAGTAGAAGCTCGGCCGGGCGCCGAATTCAATCGTCTTGAGTTCACTCGCCCGTCCCTTGATTGTGGCGTTCACCGTCGTCGTGAACGGATTGGAGAGGATGACGCCGTTGTAGACGAGCTGGAACATCGGCACGAGGCGATCGACGAGTCCGTCGTACGTCTTCGATTCAAACGGCCGCGCGAACGACACGTAAAGCACGTAGTCGAGCTGCCCCGCGTTCTGGTCGTACGACCCCTCGCTCGCGACGCCGCCGAACGTGTCGCGTGCCAGCTGGAGGATGTGGCCCGTGTACGACACGCCCTCGCGCAGGTTGAGCGGATGGCGCGAATCCGAACAGCCCTCCGCGCCCACGCAGCTGTAGACATCCAGATAGTGAAGCCCTTTGAAGCCCATCGCCCGCACCATCGGCATCTGCTGCAGCGCGAACTTCTCGTAGGCGCGTTTCGGGCAGATCCGGTACATCCGCCCGCCACCCCACGTCGTTCGCGGACGCTGGAGCGAACCGTCCGCGTTTTTGTTGCAGATGAACTCCGCGTCCCAACTGTCGGCAATCAGGTAGGCGTCACGGTGGTTGCAGTGCGCCACCACGTGGTAGCCGAGATCCTGCGCATGGCGGACGGCCTCTTTCAACTTCGCCTCGCCGCCGAGCAACGGCTCGACGGGAAAGACCTGCGGCCAGCGGCCGTCATGCCCGCCCACGTTCCAGCCCACGAGACAGAACTCCGCACCGCCAATACCCTGCCGCTTGAATGCGTCCACGATTTCCTTGAAGCGGTCGAACGTGATGACAGGCTTGACCGCCGGCTCGTCCTTGATCGTCTGCTCGGGGTTCGGACTCGGCACGGGCTTCCACGCCTGACGGACGCGCACTTCCGGCCATTGCGCCATGTAGTCCAGCAACGGTTGCTTTTTCGCGCGGACGCCCAGCGGTTCAACGGCCTTGCGGGCCAGCTGGTAGTCGCGGTAGATCCGCGCCATGCCTGCGTAGTTCGTCTTGTCTCCCGCCAAGTCGACAAACTCGACTTCCAGGTCTTCGTAGACATCGTCCATAAACCAGTCGTAGGCCATCGACGGCGTGTAGACGCCATTCTTCAGCGCGACCGAGAACGAATAGTGGAACGGCATCCCCTTCACAATCGCCACGAAGGAGGCCTTGGACGAGACAATGCCGAAGAACGGCATGTGCGGGCGGGCGCTCCGCCGCGTCCCGTCCTTCGCGCGCGCCCGGAACGTGCCCAGCTCGCCGTCCGAATTCACCCAATAGCCGTCCGTTCCCGCCGGTTGCGTCCACCGGGGCGCGGACAGGCGAACGGACTTCACGTGCGCGGGCAGGCTCTCCTTCGCCATGCGGAAAACGGCGCGGCCGTCCTTCGTCTCCAACGGCACGACCGTTTGCGTCGTCCGCCCGTCAGCCGTCGTCACGTCCACCGTCAAGTCCCAGGCCGCCGCCGTCCACACACCGCACAGCGCGACAACACATCCAATCATCGTCTTCTTCATGATTCGTCTCCTCTCAGTCTTCAACGGCGCTCAACGGCCAGCTGTCAAGAACATCTCACATTCCGTCCACTCTGGCACGTGCGCGTTCCGCATCGTGAAATCGACAGACCGCAGGGTACTCGCGTACTCCGCCAACGTCAAGATTTTCTTCACAACAATCGGATGGGTGTCTGTCGCAATCTTTTCCATGCCGACATTATAACAAAACCACCCCTGCCCAAACGAACGATCAACCTCATTGTGCAGATGACGCCATCTTTCGCTTCAACGCGGCGGCGACGAGGCCGTTGAAGAGCGGGTGCGGGGCAATGGGACGGCTCTTGAATTCCGGATGGAACTGCGTGGCGATAAAGTAGGGATGGTCGGGCAGTTCGACGATCTCCACAAGCCGTCCGTCGGGCGACAGTCCGGACACATTCAAACCCGCCGCTTCAATCGCCCGTTGCATCTCCGTCCCATAGGCGAACTCGTAGCGGTGGCGATGCCGTTCGGAAATTTCGGGCGCACCGTACAAACGCGCGGCGAGCGTCCCTTCCACGACCGTACACGGATAGGCGCCCAGCCGCATCGTACCGCCCTTTGCGGTGACGCCCTTCTGTTCCTCCATGAGATCGATGACGGGGTGCGTCGTCTGCGCATCGAACTCCGTCGAATTCGCATCGCCCCACCCCAGCACGTCACGCGCATACTCGATCACCGTGCATTGCATCCCCAGGCAGATGCCCAAAAACGGCACACCCCGTTCGCGCGCGTAGCGAATGGCCGCGATTTTGCCGGAGACGCCGCGACTGCCGAATCCGCCCGGCACGAGAATGCCGTCCGCCCCGTCGAGCAACTTCGGATTTCGCGCCACGTCTTCGGCCTCCAGACAACGGACGTCCACCTTCGTATTCTGCTCCATGCCCGCATGGTGCAAGGCCTCGTGGACGCTCTTGTAGGCGTCTCGAATCGAAATGTACTTGCCCACAAGCGCGATCGTGCACCGGTATTTGGGCTCGGTGGCTTTCTTGACAAGCGCGTCCCACTCCGTGTGTTTGATGGGCCAGATGTCGAGATGGAGCTGACGCAACACTTGTTCGTCGAGGTGCTGTTGACGCAATTCGCGCGGCACGGCGTAGACGGAATCCGTGACGTCTTTCTCTTCGATGACACAGTCGCGCTTCACGTTGCAGAACATGGCCAGCTTGTCGAGATGTTCGGACGGAATCGTCTTTTCCGTTCGGCACACGAGAATGTCCGGCACGATGCCGATACTGCGGAGCATCGCCACGGAATGCTGCGAGGGTTTCGTCTTGAGTTCCCCGGCCGCCCGCAGATACGGGACGAGCGTGAGATGGACGAAGCACGTGTTCGCGGCCCCCTCTTCAAAACGGAACTGCCGCGCCGCCTCCAGAAACGGCAATGACTCAATGTCGCCCGACACACCGCCGATTTCGCAGAGAACGATATCCACGTCGTTCTGTTCGCCCGCGCTGCGGATGGCATCTTTGATTTCGTTCGTGATATGCGGAATCACCTGCACCGTTCCGCCTAGATAGCCGCCCGCGCGTTCGCGGGCCAGCACGGCGGAGTAGATGCGGCCGGAGGTGAAGTTCGACGTGCGCGAACACGTCACGCCCGCGAAACGTTCGTAGTGGCCGAGGTCAAGATCCGTCTCCGCCCCATCGTCCGTCACGAACACCTCCCCGTGCTGGTAGGGACTCATCGTGCCAGGATCGACGTTGAGGTAGGGATCCAGTTTTTGCATGAAGACTTTGTATCCGCGACTCTTCAGCAACAATGCGAGGGACGCACTCGTGACGCCCTTGCCGAGCGAACTCACCACACCGCCCGTGATGAACACGTATTTGACTTGTCTTTTCATCGCCTCACAATCCAATCATGTGCTTGAAATCCTCGAACGCAGACGCCGCATCGTGCGGGCCAGGGCACGCCTCCGGGTGGTACTGCACGGAAAACGCAGGCCATGTCGTGTGGCGCAATCCCTCGACCGTTCCGTCGTTGAGATTGACGTGCGTGACCGTCAAACAATCGGGTAGCGAATCCGGCCGCACGGCGAAGTTGTGGTTTTGCGACGTAACCGCCACACGCCCCGTCGCAAGATTCTTTACAGGATGGTTACACCCATGGTGGCCGAATTTCAAGCGTTCCGTCTTCGCACCACAGGCGAGGGCGAGAAGCTGGTGTCCGAGGCAGATGCCCATAATGGGACACTGCCCCAACAGTTTCCGTACGTTCTCGATTGCGTAGACGACGGCGGCGGGATCGGCCGGGCCGTTTGAAAGGAACACGCCATCCGGACGACGGGCCAACACGTCTTCGGCGGGCGTCCGCGCGGGCACGACTTCCACGCGGGCAAACGCGGCTAGACTGCGGAGAATGTTCGTCTTGACGCCGAAATCGTAGCAGACCACGCGCGGACGTTCCGCCGTCGCCTCGGGGTTGAACACGTAAGGTTCAACGCACGTCACACGCGCCGCGTAATCCTGTCCGTCCAATCCCTCCCAGGCTCGCGCGCGGACGATACCGTCCGCCGTCGACACGAAATCGTCGCCGACGTGGAGAAACGCTTTCTGGTTGCCGCAATCACGCAGATGGCGCGTCAATGCCCGCGTGTCCACGCCGGAGATGCCGGGCTTCCCGGCCGCGCGGAGGTAGGCGTCAAGCGACTGCGTCGATCGCCAGTTGGACGGCGGCGTCAAATCGCCAACGACAAGCCCGGATAGAAAAAGCCCCCGCGACTCGACGTCCTCGGGGGTTGTTCCGTAATTGCCAATTTCTGCGGCGGTGAGGGTGACGAACTGTCCGGCATAGGACGGATCGGTGAGGATTTCCTGGTAGCCGCACATTCCCGTGTTGAACACGACCTCGCCCACGGCATCGACCGCCGCGCCGAATGCGACGCCCGGAAAGACCGTCCCATCCGCCAACGCCAGATAGGCTTTCCGTTCCCGTTCGGCCCGCCATTTCTTCAGATACTCTTCGCTGTTCATAGATGCAAACTTTCCGAGTGTGGACAATAGCACACGCCGTGCCACCGCCACGATCTTCGTGTCCGCACCTCAAATCAGTCGTTCCCTCCCGCCGCGCAGCCGCGCGTTGTACAAATCCTGTAAGTTCGCCCCTCCGTCCCGACGCGGAATGTAATCCCCTGCCCTTCAAACGTCCGTGTCCGTTCAGCGGGCGTGAACGTACGCTCGAACAAATCGAGGGAGAAGGGCACGAACGACAGTTCGACCACAGGGCGCACCGTCATCTCCACCCCCCAATCCTCCGTCGATGTGCCTGACGCGCACACGTCCGCCCGAACGCCCGGCGAAATCGTCGTCTGGAACAACTTGGCCGACGCAATCCGTCCGTCCCAGCCCAACGCCGCACCAACTTCAAGTCCTGCGAAGACAGACGCTTCGCCCTGAAGCTTCGTCAGCGCGATGTCACGCTGTGGATCGAAATCGATCAGACGAACGCTTCCCGGAAACGTGAGCGTCCCCCTATCGTAGCGCAGACCCTTTGAGTACCGGGCGACGGCATGAAATGCGAAAGCCGCCTCCAGATCCGCATCCGCTTCAAGCTTCGGCCCAGCCCAATAGATAAACGGCGGTTCTGCGAACGTCTGAATGGCATCCACGCCCACGCCGTCGAGCAGCGGCACATCCACGTCCGCCCGGAGATTGGCGTCGACAAGGCCATGGACACCGGCGTAAAGCCCCGTGATACGCTTTCGGCCGCCCGTCCGATCGAGGTTCACCGCGAACGCGAACGCCAGCGTGTTCGTCATACGCAGTGCGACACGCGAATAGTCGCCCATCGCTGCCGCAACG
>CAZTHR010000113.1:0-7234 GCA_964613265.1 uncultured Lentisphaeraceae bacterium
TGGCATGGTTCGTGCTTTTCTCCCTGCCAAAGGAACACGAACATGGAAGACCGACAACACGGACTCTACGATCGGACGTTCGAGCACGACGCCTGCGGCGTCGGCCTCGTCGCCGACTTGAACAACGTCGCCTCGCACGACATCCTCGTCAAGGGCATCACGATTCTGAAACGCTTGCTCCACCGTGGCGCCACGGGGAACGACCCCGATACCGGCGATGGCGCGGGTTTGCTGCTCCAGATTCCCGACACGTTCTTCCGTAAAATCCTACCCCATCTCCCGCCACGCGGTACCTACGGTGTGGCGATGGTCTTCGGCGCCGTGGGCGAAGAAGCCCTTTTCGAAACAACCCTCGCGGCGAACGGCGCGACGGTTCTCGCCTGGCGCGATGTTCCCGTCGTCCCCGACGCCGTAGGACCCGTCGCCCGCCGTGTCCTGCCGCGTATCCGCCAGCTGTTCGTGACGGGCGTGGACGAACGCCGCCTCTACATCATTCGGCGCGAAATTGAAAAGCGATTGCACGCGGGCTACATCTGCTCGTTCTCCACGCGCACAATCGTCTACAAGGGCCTCCTCCTCGCCCCACAAGTCGAACGGTTCTATCCCGATTTGACGGATGCGGATTTTACAACGGCTCTGGCAATCGTCCACCAACGGTATTCCACCAACACGTTCCCGACCTGGGAACTCGCGCACCCCTTCCGGATGCTCGCTCACAACGGCGAAATCAACACGCTCAAGGGCAACCTCAACGCCCTTCGGGCGCGTGAAGCCGCGCTCGCCACGCCCGCCTTCGGTGACGACATCCGCAAACTCTTCCCGCTCATCCGCGACGGACAATCCGATTCCGCGTCGCTCGACAATATGTTCGAACTACTCGTGGCGGCCGGACGCGACCCCGCCCACGCAATGCTCATGTTGATGCCACAGGCGTGGGGCGTGAAATACCACATGGGACACGACGTACGCGGCTTCTACGAATACCACTCCGCACTCATGGAACCCTGGGACGGCCCGGCGGCCGTCGCGTTCACGGACGGTATCACGGCCGGCGCCGCGCTCGACCGCAACGGCCTTCGCCCCGCCCGCTGGACGCTCATGAAAAACGGCCTCTTCGTCCTCGCTTCGGAAACCGGCGTCCTCGACCTCGATCCCGACGGCGTCATCCGCCACGGCCGCCTCAAACCCGGTGCGATGGTCTACCTCGACCTTCCGAACCACCGGTTGATGGAGGACGCCGAAATCAAGACTCGCGCGGCACGTCGCCGGCCCTACCGTCGCTGGGTGGAGGAGAACCGCATTCTCATCCAAGGCCTTTTCACCGAAATCGTCCCATCGACCGTCAGCCACGACCTGCTCGCCGAACAACGGCGGTTCGGCTACACGGCAGAAGACCTCGAACTCATCCTCGACCCAATGGCGGAAACCGGGCGCGAACCCGTCGGTTCGATGGGCAACGACGCCGCCCTGCCCGTCCTTTCGTCCAAGCGACGGACGCTTTTCGACCATTTCCACCAGCTCTTCGCACAGGTCACGAATCCGCCCATCGACCCGATTCGCGAAGAACTCGTCATGTCGCTCATGACCTATATCGGCAACGTGGGCAACATCCTCGAAGAAACGCCCGCCCATGCGCGACTCATCAAACTGCGCCGTCCCGTACTGACGGATGACGAACTCGCTCGCCTCTCCACCGTGGCCAATCGCGGCTATCCGACCCGCGTTCTCTCTCTGGCGTTCGACGGCTACGGTCTTGAAGCCGCCCTCGGTCGCCTCGCGCAGACGGCCGTCTCCGCAGTCGGTTCGGGTGCGCGTATCATCGTTCTCTCCGACCGCGCCGTGCCGGCGGGACAGTTCGCCATCCCATCCCTGCTCGCCACGGCCGCCGTCAACCGCGCCCTCGTCGCCGCCGGGTTGCGGCCTTCCGTCGGCCTCGTCGTCCAGTCGGGCGAAGTCCGTGAAGTCCATCATTTTGCCGTCCTGCTCGGTTACGGCGCGACGGCCGTCAACCCGTACCTCGCGCTTGAAACAGTCTGTGCGCGCCATGCGGACGATCCCGTCTCGGCCGCCGCAAATTACATCCGAGCCGTCGACAAGGGACTGCTGAAAATCATGTCGAAAATGGGCATCTCCACGCTCCGCAGCTACCGTTCGGCGCAGATCTTCGAATGCGTCGGCCTCGCCCCGGACGTCATCGCCGCCTGTTTCGCCGGTACGCCCTCTCGCGTCGGCGGCCTCGACTTCGCGGCGCTCGAACGCCGCCTCGTTGCGACCGACACGAATACGCCCGTTCCGCCATCGACGCCGTTGGACGCGGGCGGCCTCTACCGTGTGCGTCCGCATGGCGAAGACCATCTCTGGACGCCCGACGCGTTGACGGCGCTTCGACACGCTGTCCGTGAAAACGACCATGCGGCGTTCAAACGGTATGTGGCCGCGCTCGACGACGTATCGAAACACCGCGTCACGTTGCGTTCGCTGTTCACATTCAAACCACGTCCGGCGATTCCGCTTGATGCGGTCGAACCCGTCGAATCCATCGTGCGCCATTTCGTCGGCGGCGCGATGTCCCTCGGCTCGCTTTCGCCGGAGGCGCACGAAACGATCGCCCAGGCGTTCAACGCCCTCGGTTCGATGTCGAATTGTGGCGAGGGTGGCGAGAACGCGGAGCGTTTTGGAACAGACAGGAACTGCGGCATCAAACAGGTCGCCTCCGGCCGCTTCGGCGTGACGATCCACTACCTCCGCAACGCGAAGGACATTCAAATCAAACTCGCCCAAGGCGCGAAGCCCGGCGAAGGCGGTCAGCTTCCCGCGCACAAAGTCGATGCGTTCATCGCGAAACTCCGCCATGCGCAACCCGGCACCACGCTTATCTCGCCTCCGCCGCACCACGACATCTACTCGATTGAAGATCTCGCGCAACTCATCTACGATCTTCGCGCCGCGAACCCGGACGCCCGCATCTCCGTCAAACTCGTTTCTGAAGCGGGCGTGGGCACCGTCGCCGCCGGCGTGGCGAAGGCACACGCAGATGTCGTGGTGGTTTCGGGTTACGACGGCGGTACGGGCGCGGCGCCGCTGACCTCGTTGAAACACGCGGGGCTGCCGTGGGAACTCGGCCTCGCCGAAACACAACAGACGCTTGTCAAGAACGGCTTGCGCGGCCGCGTGAAAGTCCAGTGCGACGGCCAGTTGAAAACCGGGCGCGACGTCGTGATCGCCGCCCTTCTCGGCGCGGAGGAGTTCGGTTTCGGCACGGCGCTTCTCGTCGCGCTCGGCTGCGTCATGGATCGTCGCTGCCACTGCAACACGTGTCCCGTAGGCATCGCCACGCAAGATGCCTGTCTCCGCGCACGTTTTTGTGGGCGCGTTGAACACGTGATCACCTTCCTCCGCTTCCTCGCGGAAGACGTACGTGAACAACTCGCCGTGCTCGGTCTGCAGTCGCTCGATGATGCCTGCGGACGCACGGATCTGCTCGACACATCGCCGCTCGCCGCAACGTACGGTCTCGATTTCACACGCATTTTCGCACGGGAAGAAGGACGCGGCCGTCACGATCCGGCGTTCGTCCCGGCGCCGCTCAATCACTACGACGATACGCATCTACTCCCGCGACTCGACCTCGACGCGCCACGGTCGTGCATCCACGCCGTGTGTGAGGCCACGATTAGCAACGTCAATCGAACGGTCGGTACACGCCTCGCGGGTGAAATCGCCGCGCGGTTCGGCGCGGCGGGGTTGCCCGACGGGGCGATCACCGTGAACTTCACAGGCGTGGCCGGACAGTCCTTCGGCGCGTTCCTTGCACCGGGCGTCACCTTCAACCTCGTCGGCGAGGCAAACGACTTCGTCGGGAAAGGTTTGTCCGGTGGCATTCTTACGATGAGGCCCCGTGGCGCGGCGCTCGTTCCGGAAGAGAATGCCGTCGCCGGCAATGTCATCGCCTATGGAGGTACGGCGGGCGCCATCTTCATCAACGGACAGGCGGGCGAACGGTTCGGCGTCCGTAATTCGGGCGTCACGCTCGTCGTCGAAGGCGTGGGCGACCACGGCTGTGAATACATGACGGGCGGATGTGCGGTCATCCTCGGCCCCACCGGCGTCAATTTCGGTGCGGGCATGACCGGCGGCGTTGCCTACGTGCTGGACGAAGCGGGCGATTTCGACCTACGGTGCAACCTCGACTCAATCGACCTTGAAACGATTGACGCAGGCTCGGCATCCGAAATGGAACTGAAAAGCCTTCTTGAAGAACACGTCCAGCGGACTGGTTCGCCGAAAGCGAAACGTCTGCTGGACGCATGGGCCGCCGCGCGGGCGATGTTCGTCAAGGTCGTCCCCGTCGGAACACACACACCTGTTTGTTCTTTTCCAACATAAAATCGACCACGGGCACGCTTGCGGCCTTTCAATTGTGCCGCTTGAGGTTAACGGAACATGAGAATCGTCGGTGTGGGATTTTCAATGACTTCAAGATGGTGGTAGTCGAAGACAATCCAGTAGACGGCGGATGCCGGTGCAGACGCGAGGAACAAAAGTTTGTTCCATCCCGCTTTCAGTTCACCCTTCTCGAACATGACGGAAAACGTCGTTTGCGACGGCATCCCCTGCGTCTCGTAGATGACCTTGCCATTCATGAACACCGTGAACGGCCACTGATTCTTCGTAAAACCGTAATCGTTGACAAGAACTCCGCTCGCATCCCCACCTTGGTCACATACGCACGACGTGTAACGGAAGGCGTTTTTCACGGCCAATTCCGGCGGCACCCAGAAATTGACTTCCGTGGTGGCGTGTCGATTGTTGGAAAGCACCGCCCGCGCATACCGCTTCCAGTTCCATTGCCCTGCGTAGCTCTGTTTTTCCGTCGTACCTTCCTGCGAAAGCTCCGAAGCATTGCCGTTGACGATACCCAAGGCCGCTGAACCGGACAATTCAACCGCATCCAGCGTCAATGTGCCGCCCGACCGCCAACGCAATTCCACGGTCACGTCTCCTGTCTTCCGCGCCAACACTTTCACAGGCACAAACCACGATTTTGCCGCGCCCGTCGTGAACGCCCGCTGTCCTAGCGACACACCGTCGACGAACGCCTCGACGGCCGCCGTACCCGACACGCCCCGGACGCGTAACACGTAGGGCACGGTACGAGAGTCGTCGCGCATCTTCGCCGTAATCGTCGCCGATCGATGGGCGGCAGACAACGTGCTACAGAAGCGGCTCCACGGCTCCTGTTCGGCGTCAAACGTATCCGCCGCTTCCTCGACAGAACCGAATTCGCCCGACGAGCCGTTTTCCGTCCCTACACGGACGAGCGGCGCAGCCTGGACGAAAGCCTCGGCAATTTCGTCTCGCGACAACGCGCGTGGCCACATTGCAATGCGCTGGATGCAACCATTGAACCCCTTGCCGCCATTACTGTCCCCCCGCACAGCCGACCACCCCCACACGTCGTCAGTATCCTCGCCGCCGATGGTAATACGCCCCGCCCCACGCGCCAGCTCGTTCGTGAACGCGTGGGAGAACGTCCCCGCATCAACCCAGACGCCCTTTTCACCAGAATGGGTTTCCGAAACAGCCATCATCCAGGTTCCCGTCTGATCGCCGTTATCGTGGAGACTGTACGCGACATCGTACCACGTGTTCGTCTGCAACGTAGGCCCAGTCCCTGACGTAACATATGTTTGCCCTTGTAAAAACCGCGGTACGGCGTTCGTTCCCGCGTCATCCGTCGGGTTGAATCCAAACTGGACACCCCGACACGCGCCCCAGTCAAGCCCATTGTTCAAAAACCAGCTAGGCGAATTGACGAATCCATTGTAGGCGAAATTACGCACCATCAGGCGAGCGACGACCGTGACACTCCCGGGGATTGTCGCGTTTTCAATTTTGATGCCATTGCGCCACGCATTGGTAGCTCCGTTTTCGATTTTGTAGACGGCGGGAATGTCAAGATAGGTCGAATCCTCCAGTGCAAATCCGCGCGACGGCATCGACACGGTTCCACGCCCCCATGTGACACCCTTCCCGTTCGCACCAGCGACGGATGCGGATGAACAGACAACGGCCGTCTTGTCTTCGCCCGTCCCATGTTGTAGCGCATTGCGAATTTCGTCCGCCGCCACCTGCCCGTCATCGTTGCAATCGGCTCGCGTAAAATCCCAAATGTACGCCGCATCGCTCCACACGTCGCCACGCCGCAACGTGGAAAGGTAAAGCGTCGTCCCCGTCTCGACACCCGCCGACGGACAGTCCGTACGCCCGCCGGGAATGAACGGCACGGCCGTCGCACTTGCAAGAAACGCGCCATTCACGGTGTTGCTAACACCTGCCACGCCATTCTGGACGTACGGACGATAGTCAGCCACACGTGTCCCGTTGTCGTCAATCGTCGCACCGTAGAACAACGCTTTCATGAACAGGTCATATCCACCCGACACGACCGGAGTTCCGAGAAGAACGAGCGATGTCGATGCCGTCTGCGTACGCACGGTCGACATCTTATTGGAAGCGACGACGACGCCTCCAAACGCGAGTTCCATGTAGCCTTTAAGACCGTCCAACGTCATACGTGTCCGCAGTGAACAGGGTAGATTTGGCGTCCACGCCCAATTGCCAACGTTGTCTTTAAACGACCAGCTCCAAACATGCCCACCTGAAAAATACGACACGACGGTCAACGCAGTATCGCTGGCGGTACCGAACAGGCGCTGCTGCGTGGTGTAGAGATCCAGCGGTTCGGCTTCCGCCGACACGGCCGTCGTCGGCGTCGGCTTGAACCCTGTGTCGATACACGATTTCCCCGTATTCCGAATGTAATCAACCGCGTAGCTGCCGCCCACCGGCAACAGGAAGAAGCGCGCCATCGACGCCCCCCTCGCGCCTTCGGGCAACGTCGCCGTCAACGATGTCGTGTTCGCAGCTACCGTTCCAATGCGCTCGTTCGACGACCAATCGGCGAACGCAGCGCCCTTGTCCGTCCTATCCCACGCACACCACAACTCACGTGCAACCGTCGCCGCGTTGAACGAAAGAGCCGCCGTGCCGGGTACATTCGGCGACCCTTTAAAATCCGTCACAACAATCGCGGCGCGACCCGCAATCGCCGCCAGCGATACGACTGTCGCGGCGGCAAGCATTCGTCTCATCATGCCACACTCCTTTTGTGCGGTCGATGGACGACCGCTTGGGTTAAACTCTAGTTAGCGAAGAGATTATCATTTTATAC
>CAZTHR010000114.1:0-7210 GCA_964613265.1 uncultured Lentisphaeraceae bacterium
GCAAAAGGAGTCGAAAGATGCCTCGTGCAGATACACGTAAGCAGGTAATCTGAATTTGAAATGAACAATTCTATCGAAGCCAATCCTCTGCGGAATGCGCGTTGGGTCGATGCGGCGGCCGTCGTTCGTCAGAGCCGTCGCTTTGACCTCATCTTTCGCATTGAACTGGCAGATGCATGGCTTCACGGTAACGCGAAGGACATCCGCACAGCGGAGGAGGCGTACCTTGAAATGGTACGCGCCCGTAATGGATTCTATGAACGCGAACCCCTGCGAACATCGCCCGAGGCTTTCATCGACGATTTTAGAAGGACATTCGCATCCATTCGCGCTCATGGATTCGATACCGCACAGGGGCCGATTCCACTTGATGAAACGGGTGAACTCGTGAACGGCGCCCATCGACTGGCTATATGTGCCGCGCTGGGTATTCCGTGCTACGTGGCTGAAGTTGATCGAAAGTCTACGGGTGGCAGTGAAGAACACGCCTTTCGCAGGGGCAATATCCATCCCGCCGTAGCGGATTGGGGCATACGCCATTACCTCATGCGCTTTCCTGATGGACGCCTTGCAGCCGCATGGAAAGCGGTTGAAAACAAGTCCGTCGCCGCATTCCCCGATTGGCACGCATGGGCGCGCCAGAACGCAGGATTGGATCTCGTACCGTATCTCCGCCTCGCCCGCTATCGCCTCCTCGCGTCTCTGCGACGTGCAGGCCGAGCACGGGAAAAAGCGGTTTCACACGCGCGGGAGATTGTCTGCCGCCTGTCGTGCTATCGTAAACTTGCAGAGCATTGGGAAAGACACCCAGCATGAATTCTGAAATCCATCTGTTCGTTCTCTGGCAAAATGCCAGATCTGCGGAATCTCGTATCTTGCAGGATATGCGGCAGAACTTCGACGTCCTTGCGACAATCGATTCGTCATGGCCCACAACGGTGTCTGCGGAACAGGGTTTTCGCAGGTTCTACGGTACGTTTCTTCAGGACGCCGCAGGCAAGGTTCGCCGCGCCGGAGCCGGTCGCTTTCTTGTCGTGGTCGTACGCGACAACACGCCTCAATATGAATACGTCTCGACTGCCCGCGGAATCGAACGTGTGGATGTAAATGTTTTCAACAAGAAATACGAGTACCGCGCATGGGTTGGCGGGCAACATCGTGTACACGGTACGAACTCGCCGGAAGAGGCTCGGCGCGACGTCCTGCTGTTGACGGGGCATCCACTTGCCGAATGGGTTTCCGGCACGGCAATTGGACGCCCCCTTACCGTCCTGCCCGGACAAGATCGCTGGGAAAGCCTTGAAGCCCTTTTCGCTTTCCTTAACGAGACAATTCCATACGTCGTCCTCCGGAACGCCGCCGCCCTTCCCCTTGGTTTCGATCCCGTTCATGACGACATCGATCTGCTTGTATCCGATGTCCAAGACTGTGTTGGACTTCTCGGCGCACATAAAATCGGCAACGGTTCGCTCTACACGGTAACGGTTGGAAATACACGCGTCAAACTCGATATCCGATCCGTCGGAGATGGTTACTACGACGAGTCGTGGGCACGCGACATGCTCGCCACGCGCCATCGAAACGATGGTGGCGTCTACGTTCTTTCCCCGCGCAACCTCCACTACGCCCTTCTTTACCACGTCCTCTACCACAAGCACACCGTCGCAGTGGACTACCCAGACAAGATCGCCCAAACGGCAAGTACCCTTGGCGTAGGAGAATGCCAGCCCGACGCATGGTTCATCTCTCTCGATTCCTTCATGCGCACAAACGGTTACCGTTTCACGCGCCCGAACGACGGAACTGTCCGCGTAAACGTCGCAATCGGCACATGGCGTGACGCGGCCTCCGAAGCCGCCACGCTATTCGGCCTCACAGACGTCCATCCAGTTCGCCCGCTGGAACGTGCGTTCTGTTCGCGAGGTCTCACCGAATTGATTCTTGAGGGCCATGACGGAAATGCGGTGCGGCGTATCGCCTACGGACGTTCGATTCCGAACTTCGGCGAAAGCGAATTTCGCGCAGCCTCCGCCTTCCAGCATACCGCCCCATCCGTGTCAGTCAAACATCTCACCTGGCATGTCGGCCGACGTGGTGGATACGTCGTCACCGAAGCCATGCCCGGCGAATCGCTTGCCACCCGTCTTGCGTACGGAGCGAAGATTTCAGACGAAGAAGCCGAACGTTGGGCACAGGACGCTTTGGAGATCGCGGACGGACTAAAATCGGCCGGTATCGTTCACCGCGACATCCGCCCCGAAAACATCTGGATCGCCCCCGATGGTTTGAAACTGACAGGATTCCGTTTCGCGCTCATGCGCAAAACTTACCGCAAGGAAATCACCTACTTACGCAAGAAACCACTGGAACGACTGGCGACAATCGGCGGTACCTTTGTGGAAACGCCCGGCCGTTGGAACGACTGCGCATCCCTGGCATCCGTACTGGAGCTTCTGCCACAGACCGCTTCCGTCCACGCAACAATTGCCACCCTCCGCAAACGCGCGGCAAACCGCAACGCCCCTCTCGGCGTCAAACTGCCCGTGCGCGTCCGCGTTCGCCTCTTTGGAACATGGCTCAGCTACGCCCTCCAAGACGCTTTTCGTCCGAATTCTCGCGCAACGGAAAAACATCGAGCGAAAAAGCGCTTTGCGTATGCCGCCGTCTTCAAGTAGGCCGTTGATGTCTAGCGGCGGCTCATCTTCCACGCCTCGGCGAGCGTGTGGTACTTGACGAGCATGTTCGGCAGATAGTCGGCGGGCTGCTCACCCTTCTTCATCCAGCCAAGGTACATGTTCATCACTTGGCTGAAATGCGCCTCGTGCCCAATCTCGTACGTCTGCGGCACGACCATCTCCCAGCCCTCGGCGTCGGCCTTGTACGTCACGCCCGGATAGGTCTGGCAGAACGCGGCCACGGCCGCCTTGAGCGCGGCTTCGAGCGCAGCCTTGTCCTGTCCCGGACGCGGACGCACGTAGACGCGCGGTTTGTAGTTCTCGGCCGCGCCCTGGCGAATGACGATTTCGGCTTTCGTCCCGCGCATGAGCGAATAGTGCGTGTCGCCCGTCCCCTTCGGCGGCATGAAGTGCCACTCGACGGACACCTTCGCATTCACGCCCTTGAGTTGGTAGGTGAACGCGCCGTTCGCCAGACATTGGAGGACGTTCTTCGCATCGACGTCCTTCTTGAGGAAGTCCGGCCACGCATCAAGTCCCGTCGACGTCTTGTAGTCGGCGGCGGTGATGGGCGTCGGCCACGTGCGGGCCTTGAGCATCTTCACGTCCGACGTCCGCAGCGTCTCTCCCGGAAACGCCTCCCACTGCACGAGGTCGACGAGATGCGTCGTCACGTCGACGATCGCCTCGCCCTGCTGGTCGGTGTCGTAGTACCAGCCCGGACGCTGGAGAGGCTTGCCGTTGACGAGTTTGCAGAAGTGGTGCACGGAGATTTTCGTGATGGCCGGATCGTCCGGCGTCCCCTTCTCCTGTTCGCCGTAGAGATCCTTCGCCGCGACGAGCGCCTTTTGGAGAATCGTCGTGATCTCGTTGCGCTCGGTCATGATGTCGGCGAAGTACAGCCCTTTCGCGTCGGCCAGCCGCGCGGCCTCGCAAACCTTGGCATAGGCGTCGGGCGTGATGACCATGGGCTTGTCGGACAGCACGTTGAAGCCGGCCCTGATTGCCTCCAGATAGTAGTCCGCCTTCTTGTCGTTCTTTCCGGCGAGCACGACGACGGTCGACGCCTTGTCATCGGACGCCAACGCCTTCTGCAAATAGTCGTCGCCCGTGTAGACGATTTCGTTCCACGCCGTCGGATCCTTCGCCCGCGTGTTGAACGCCTGAACGAGTTTCAGATGGGCGTCGAGATCCGGCCCTTTCGGTGCGAAGACGCGCACGTCTTTCGACACGCCGTCGTACGAGCGGTTCAGCACGAGCGCGGCGTGGAAGTGTCCGGGGTCGAGTTCGAGGAACTTGACGTGGGCCACGGGCCGACGCGCGTTCGCGACACCCGTCGCTCCGTCACTGCAACCGGCAACCAGCAACGCGGCCACGCATCCGATCAGAAGGCTTTTCACGTCCGTCTCCCTATTGTTTGAGCGAAGCGCCCGTGGAAGCGTTGCCCACGAACCGCGCATAGCGTTCCAGCCAGCCGCCCTTGATGCGGGGCGTCCAGGGCGTAAACGCCGCGCGGCGCCGTGCAATTTCGTCCGCCGTCAAATCGGCTGAAATCGCACGGTTCGGAATGTCGATCGTAATCGAATCGCCGTCCTTCAGCAGACCAATCAGCCCGCCCTCGGCGGCTTCGGGCGAGACGTGGCCCACGCAGGCGCCATGCGTCGCGCCGCTGAAACGTCCATCCGTGATCAGCGCGACGCTCTCGCCGAGACCCGCGCCGATAATGTAGCTCGTCGGCGCCAGCATTTCCTGCATCCCAGGCCCGCCCTTCGGGCCTTCATAGCGGATGACCACCACATGGCCGGCCTTGACCTTTCCGCCGAGAATGCCCGCGCAGGCTTCTTCCTGGGAATCGAAGCAGATGGCCGTGCCGGTGAACGTCATCATGTTCGGCGCGACGCCGCCCTTCTTGACGACCGCGCCGCGTTCGGCGAGGTTGCCCCACAGGACAGCAAGGCCGCCATCCTTCGAGTAGGGGGCGTCGAGCGTACGAATCACGTCGTCGTCGCGAATCTCCGCCGTCGCAATCTGCTCCCCGAGCGTCTTGCCGGAAACGGTCGGCGTGGCGAGGTTGAGCAGGTTCTGCGGAAGCCGCTTGAGAATCGCCATGATCCCGCCCGCGCGGTCGAGATCGGAAACGTGGTAGTGTCCGCTCGGCGCGAGCTTGCAGACGTACGGCGTCCGGGCGGAAATTTCGTTCATCCGTTCCAGCGAGTAGTCGACGTCCGCTTCACGCGCGATGGCCAGCGTGTGGAGGACGGTGTTCGTGCTGCCGCCCATCGCCATGTCGAGCGTGAGCGCATTGTCAAGGGATTCCCGCGTCACGAGGTCGCGTGGCAACGGGCCGCCGGACAAGGCCATTTCCACGGCGCGGAACGCGGCCGCGCGCCAAAGCTCCTTGCGGCGCGGATCGGTGGCGAGCACCGTGCCGTTGCCGGGCAGGGCGAGGCCGAGCGCCTCGTAGAGGCAGTTCATCGAATTGGCCGTGAACATGCCGCTGCACGAGCCGCAACCGGGGCAGGACGTCTCCTCCACCTGTTCCAACTGTTCCGGCGTAATCTTGCCCACGTTCTCAGCGCCGACGGCCTCGAAGACGGAATTGAGGTCGGAATCGCCGCCGGAGACGGGGTTGCGCCCCGGCGCCATCGGGCCGCCGGAGGCGAAAATCGTCGGCACGTTGACGCGCAGGGCGCCTAGCAGCATGCCGGGCACGATCTTGTCGCAGTTCGGGATGCAGATCAGCGCGTCGAAGCAGTGCGCCCGCGCCACGGTCTCCACGCTGTCGGCAATCAACTCGCGGCTCGGCAGCGAATACTTCATGCCGGGATGTGCCATGGCGATGCCGTCGCACACGGCGATCGTGTTGAATTCCATCGGCACGCCGCCCGCCTCGATCACGCATTGTTTGACCCATTCGCCGACCTTGTTCAGATGGCAGTGGCCGGGAACAAACGACTCATAACTGTTGCAGATGCCGATGAACGGCTTTTTCATGTCCGCGCGCGTCATGCCCGTGGCGAACAGCAGACTGCGGTGCGGCGCACGTTCCTTGCCCGCCTTCACCTGGTCGGAAACCATCTTCTTCATGCTTTTTCAGTCCTTCTTCTTGTACACTCGCAAATCAAATCGGCAGATCAATCGAACGTGAACGCCTGGCCGGGGACGGGCGCAATCGCATTCGGACAACCGTGCGCCGTCAACAGAGCTTTCATCGCGTCCACTTTCTCCGGCTCGCCATGGACGGCAAAGCCGTAGCGGACATTTTTCTTCACGCTGTCGAACCAATCCATCAACCCGTTCCGATCCGCATGGGCGGACAGCGCGTTGATCGTCTGAACGCGGCAGCGCAGAGGAAACTCCTCGCCGAAAATCCGGATCGGATCGCGATACTCGACGAGCCGGCGCCCCAAGGTGTTCTCGGCCTGGAAGCCGACGATAAGGATGATGTTGCGTGGATCGGTGACGGCGTTCTTCACGTGATGGACAATCCGGCCGCCTTCGCACATGCCGCTCGCGGCGATAATAATCATTGGCCCGCGAAGATCGTTGAGCGCCATCGACTGCTGCGGCGTTTCGACGAACTGGAGACCGGGGAACGTGAGCGGGTTCACGCCCTGATCAAGCAATTCCTGCGCCGCGTCGTTATAGACCTCCCGATGCTTCTCGTAGATCTTCGTGGCCTTCTGCGACAGCGGCGAATCCATGAACACGGGCACGGGACGGATGCGCCCCGCCGCCAGTAGACGATTCAAGTAGTAGAGGATCTGCTGCGTACGCCCAACAGAGAACGCGGGGATGATGAGCTTGGACTTCTGCTGGACGATGTCGTCGATATAGCTCTTGAGCCGCCCTTCCACGTCGTCCGCCGACGGATGAACGCGATCCGCGTACGTCGATTCGATGATGACGATGTCCGCGCCTTGCGGCCGCTCGAAGTGGCGCAAAATCGGCTGGTTGGGCTGCCCGAGATCGCCCGAGAAGAGCAGCCGGTGGGAATGCCCCGTCTGGCTTTTCACGTCGAGAACGACCTGCGCACTGCCAAGAATGTGGCCGCCATTGTAGAGTTCGAGCGACACGCCGGGAAAGAGTTCCGTAGGCGTCTGCATCGGCACGGCCGTCATGAGCGGCATCAAGCGGTCGATGTCCTCGGCGGTGTAAAGCGGCTCGAAGAGGTTCTTGCCCTGCGCCCGACGCTTCTTGTTCACGTACTCGAGGTCGCGCATCTGCAGGAAGCAGGAATCGCGCAACAGGACATTGCAAAGTTCAATCGTACATTCGCGGGCGTAGACGCGGCCGCGAAACCCGTGGCGCACGAGCTGCGGCAGGTTGCCGGAATGGTCGATGTGAGCATGGGAGAGAATCACCGCATCCAGCGTGGCCGGATCGACCGGCATGTTGCGGTTCTTCTCGAACGCTTCCTTGCGGTGGCCCTGGTAAAGGCCGCAATCCAACAGGATGCGTTTGCCGTTGGCCTCCACGAGATGCATGGAGCCCGTCGTCGTCTGTGCAGCGCCAAGGAATGTGATTTTCATCAT
>CAZTHR010000115.1:0-7190 GCA_964613265.1 uncultured Lentisphaeraceae bacterium
CCCACCTTCGCCATCAACTCTTTTACATCCGTCATGATAAAACCTGTACCTTCATTCACACGAGAAGTCCGTCCGTCCTCAGCTGATGGAACGAATTTCCTTCTCACTTTTCTCCTTACTTTTTCGTGCTCGCGTCCTTCTTACCTGCACGAAAGAACGTCACCTTCAAAACAGAAGTCTCATCGATCCAAAGTGTGCCGTGTTCAATCAAGGATTACCGGCATCTTCAATTGAATGTCCTCACCTCGTCGCTTTGAAGCGAACGTCCATTGAAACGGCGTACCGACAAACCCTTTCTTTGTCGCCAAGGCGATGTCGATGTAGTCGTCAACGGAGTGGACGGCCATCCTGTTCTTCAGAGGATTGAACGTTACCATGTAGTCCGCCATCTGGAGTTCGCTTCCAAGACCACCATGTCCTCCAAAAACCCAGCGGCAAAATTTCCGCACATGAGGTTTAAGTTCATCTGCAAGTTCTTTCTGGCTACTCAATGGGTATTCTCCCTGGACTGGGCAACTCTGGAACATTCGCAACAACGTGCGCAACTTCTCGTTGTCCTTGTCCAGCACGTCGGCTATTGCATCGGCTTTGTACTGATGAACCGACACATAGGATTTCGTTGTTCTTTTGCAGGTAAGCGTTCGATAGTGAACAGAACCGTCCTTCATGGCAATCGTTACGATGACATCGGTCTTTGGCGAGCCTCCAGACGGCAAGAGTCCGATGTCGTCCCTTTCTGCCGTAGCACGAATGCAGTCTACACAACTGTAGTCTATGGACAGCCCCGCCATCAATTGGACAAACTTTCCGTATGGATCTTCGTGATTGGTCTTGTGCTGTTTCAGTGTTTCAAGATAGACCTGCGAGGAGAGAATGGCCGCGATCGCCCTCTCGAAGTTACGTCCACTAAAATCAAGAATGCGGCCTTGCCCATTCAACTTATCTTTGCCAACGTTCTCCATCAGGAGTTCATCGTCTTTCTCCTTTATCTGAGTGGCCAGGACACTCAACGGAATAATGTCATCGATTCTTGAGAACTCGAATCTTGTCAGATACTTGTTCCGCTGCGCGACGAAAAGCTGCGTCTCACGGGCTGGCACATTGTCGGGATAAACGAGATACGACTTGGCGACCATACCGTCCACGTCTTTTATCCTGTCAGAATCCCATTGCTGCCCTTTCACTCTGTCAGTACGAAGGGACGTCGTGGTGAAAAGAATCCAGCGCGTCCTGTCATTGAACTGCACGAGAAATGGCGAGTAGTACTGTTCCGAATTCAGATAACCGGGCTGTCCGATGCGGAAGTTCTTCACCACCTGTGTCAGATAGCCCCCCTCCTTCAGCTCGCACAGACTATCATAGACGGCATCCTGGAAAGAATAGCCGTGTTCCGAGTTTGAATCCGTCGACTTCATCTCGCGGCCTCCCGCAGTGCTTGCGTCATTTCGTGGGCAAGGACATCAATGACGGGAACTGCAACGGAATTCCCGAACTGATGGTACATGCTCGTTCTGCTGACGGGGACAATGTATTCTTGCGGGAAGCCCATTATGTACTTGCATTCGCTCTCCGTGAGAAGCCGTAGTCCAGTCTCGCCCCCCCTCACGAACGTGCCTGTCAGCCTTTGGATCTTGTGGTAGGATGCACACAAGGTCTTCACGGGATGATCGGAATTTTCATCGATGATTTCGGGATGTCCATCATCGGCTTTGAAAATGTATGTCTTCTGTAGGTACTTCGATATCGAAGGCCCCTGTGCACCCTTCTCAACGAACTTGCCGATGCCGACGTGTTTCCTGGCAAATTTTCCCTGCGGGAACGCGAAGACGACGTTTCCGTCCTTGGCACGCCCATCAGATGCCACAGCAATGCCACGTACGGAATCCTCCCCATCAACATAGATAGGCAAATCCTCGCGGAAGCCGATTATGTACAGGCGCTTGCGGTACTGTGGAACTCCAAAGTCGGCGGAATTCAGCACCTTGAAATCCATCGTATATGAAAGTTCGTCACGCAAGACGTCTTTGATGGTCTGCAGGGTCTGCCCACCACGATGCGTAATCAGTCCAGGCACGTTCTCCAATATGAACGCCTTGGGCTTGTGCTTTTTCAAAATCTTCTGTATATGGAAGAAGAGCGTTCCCTGCGTCGGGTGCTCAAACCCCTGTCGCTTGCCGATTGAACTGAAAGGCTGGCATGGAAATCCGCCGCAAAGGATGTCGAAGTTTTCGGGAATGGCCTGAATCGTCTCTTCTTTGGTTATATCCCCAAAGGGAGTCTCTCCAAAGTTCGCGTTGTACGTCTGCTGCGCCTTTGCGTCCCATTCAGACGAAAACACGCACTGGCCACCACAACGCTGCAAGGCAATTCGGAAACCACCAATGCCTGCAAAGAGGTCAATGAAGGTGAATTTCGGGTTCTTTGGGCCGGGAAACGGGACTTGCCTCTTTGTATCCATGTTCATGAGGTTGAAGAAATCCATCTGTACGGGATTGAATGCCTGCGCGGACTTCCACTTCCCGAAGTAGGGACGAAGTTTCTCGAAGATGTTCGGGATGGACTTGCCGCCACACGCCGGAAGCGGCCTGTCATAGAACCTCGCGTCAACGACACCCGTCCAGCGCGACGAGCAAATCCAGACCTCGGCGGCGGGGTGCGTCAGCACATCCTCCGCGCACGTCTCTGCACCCAACTCGAACAGGACGTAGCGAGCCGCATGCGGCGACCGCGCGCGCGCATAACCGAGCGCCTTGAGGTCATCCCGGCCGACGACACGCGACATCTTCGCCGTGTAGGCGAGCGGTTTCGCGTCGGCGGCGTAAAGGACGACGTGCGTGAACGTCGCGTAGACCGCCGCATCGGCGTCGTCCGCAAGCGGCAGATTGTAAAGCCGTTTCGCGACAATCCACGCCGCGTTCTCCGGTCGGTACGCACCGACCAGGACAACCGGCCCTCCGCCACGCGTCCGCTTCTTTACATTCGTTGCCATATGCGCGATCTGTTCGACCAATGTCATCTCACCGCTCCGTCAAGGCAGCGCAAACTCTCCGCCGCACTTCCGCTTTTCTATGTCCGTCATCCTATTCATCTCGTCTCGACGAGTGTTTCAAAAGCCAAAATAATGTCGAGTAACTTCCGACGAGACGACGAATCGTCTATCGATTCAGCCTTTGTACGCAAGCGCGTCAACGCTTCCTGTATATCCGAATCCATTGAATCCTGGTGGAATATCTTGAAGAACTCTAACCAATATGCGGCTTTGATTCCGCATACGGGATGCTTTCGCATCAAGTCAAGATACTCGTCCATCATGCCCGTCCGCGCGATTCGTCCAAAATTGCCCCCACGATCCGATTTTGGATAGTCGGTTGTCGCATCGCTCTTTTTCGGATACGGCGTGGCGATGGCGGGAACAACGATCTGCGCGTCATCCCCCTCTCCACGCATGGCACTCCAATGAAGGTTACGGTAACGCGCCGCGTATTTCGCGGATTCGATATAAGGTTCGTAAATTCGAGGGCGCCCGGAAATCACACTACTCAACGTCCATGGAACAACCATGATCATATCGGCATCCGCACAGGCGGCCTCGGTTTGCGTAAAACGGAGACTCGGCTCACCCTCTTTCGCAAGAAGATACCATCCTTTCAGTTCGATTCCCATGAGTGGCGGTTCATTTTCATTCGCAAGATTTTTCAACACCACATCGGGAAAGGACTGCGGCTGCCGTTGGAAAACATACGTTCCATAACGTCCATTGACATCCCATACGCTCCGAATGGCATTCAACGCATCCACCACTTGATTCTCGATCGTCGCGCCCAGCGCAGAATTCAAGGTAAATATATCAATCGCGCTGATACCTTCAATAAACGTTTCGCTGCGAAAATAGGCCGGCAACGATTTGAGCGCGGCGCGAACGCCCGTCCATAGCGCATGGTGCGCCCATTCAACGGACGGGAAAACCTGTTGTGGCGGTTCAAACCTAACATTGCGCGAGTTCTTCATCGAGCCTCCTTTTCGCTACGGCATGGTATTCGGGATTGCGTTCGGCAGCGTACGCGGAACGTCCCAGGCGAACGGCCGCGACAGACGCAGAGCAGAGACCGCCAAAAGGCTCCCACACGACATCACCGGGATCTGACGACGACCGAACAATCTGCATCAAAAGTTCGATTGGCTTCTGGTTCATGTGCAGACACGCCGAACCTTTTTTGATACGTTCGCGTCCTCGCACGGCCGGATGATGCCAGACGTTCGACACGCCGATCTCGCAATGAAACTTCGCCCGCATCAAATCCCATTCACCGGCCGAAAACGCCGTCCCATCGTCCTTCGCAAAATAAGGCCGCCCCTCGGCGCGTCCATGGCGATTCGCATAGGCGGCGATTGCGACAAACGCATCGGACGGCGGAAAATACCACATGGCATCCGTGGCAAAGTACTTGCGCGTCGCGGCGTCTTTAACACCACACGCCACGTTCGTCAGACGAAAAGGCAGTCCCGAACGTTTCCATTCGGCCCGCAACCATTCCTTGAGCGACAACGAATGACCGGCCGAAACAAGTTGATTCTTGCGCACGTACTGCGCACAAACCTCCGTCACGACAGGATACTTGCGAATGGTTCGCGTATTGCAATTTCCCGCAACATGCGCAATTCCTTTATCCCAAATGTGGCAATTTCGAAATTCCCACCCGCTGGTCTCAAGCATCCGATGGCAGTTCGCCCATCCCTGTTCGGAATTCCAGAACCACAGCGTCGTGGATGGCAGTGCTCGTTCGTACCACTTCTTCGCAAACGGTTCGTAGCAATCGGCCAATCCCTCCGGTGAAGCAGGGTCGCCCGGATAACTGGCCAGCCCGTACGGTCCATCGGAAACGATGACCGTTGGCGCCGGCCAATTGTCGCAACAGAGAAAACTGTCCCCCAAATCAATTCGCGCTTGTACACGAGACGGCGCATCGCCAACGCGACCTGGCGAACACCTTAGATGGGAAACGTCACGGCGTTGAAAATCCGAATTCGGCCACAGCACAAGCTGCCGTTCCCGATTCGGGAATCTGGCAAGAGCCACGGACATCACGGCACGGGGATGGTCGAGAGGATCTTGTCGACAATCGCGTCGCTCGTCACGTTCTCCGCTTCGGCCTCGTACGTGAGGAGGATGCGGTGGCGCAGCACATCGTGCGCGACTTCCTTCACGTCCTGCGGCGTCGCGTAGGCACGACCGTGCAGAAGCGCGTTCGCGCGGGCCGCCTTGTTGAGGCAGAGCGTGGCGCGTGGCGAACAGCCCACCTGAATCTGCTCCTTCAGCGATTCAAGCCCCTTCGTCTTCTCCGGCTCGCGCGTCGCGAACACGACGTCGAGAATGTAATCGCCCACCTTCTCGTCGCAGTAGACCTCCTTCAACGTCTCACGCAACGCGACAATGTCGTTCATCGTGCAGACCGTCGCAACGTCCGGCGTCTTCGCCTGCTGGGCGAAACGCTGCATGATGCGCCGCTCGTCCTCGCGGCTCGGCGTTTCCACGAGGCACTTGAACATGAAACGGTCGACCTGCGCTTCCGGCAACGGGTACGTACCTTCCTGTTCAATCGGGTTTTGCGTGGCCAGCACAAGAAACGGCTTCGGCAACGCATAGGTGGTTTCGCCGATCGTGACCTGCTTTTCCTGCATGGACTCCAACAACGCGCTCTGCACCTTCGCGGGCGCTCGGTTGATTTCATCCGCCAACAGCAGATTCGTGAAGACCGGTCCTTTCTTCGGCGTGAACTCGCCCGTCTTCGGCGAATAGATCAACGTGCCGACGACGTCGGCCGGCAGCAGGTCGGGCGTGAACGAAATGCGCTTGAAGTCCAATCCGAGGACTTTCGCCAACGTGTTGACGCTCAGCGTCTTCGCAAGCCCCGGCACACCTTCCAGAAGAATGTGGCCGTCCGTCACGAGCGCCAGCACGAGCCGGTCGATCAGCTTCTCCTGACCGACAATCACCTTGCCAACTTCTTCCTTGATCTTTGCGGCCAATTCGCCCTGGGCCGCAATCTGACTGGACGCATTCGAATAATCCATGCTCTCGTTCTCCTCGTTTCAAATCCGATACAATGACTGAAATTATAGCACGACGATGTTAGGTCGATGTTAACGCCGCCACGTCGATCGACACGGCGCATTCGTTTTCACGTGGAATGAACACCGTTTTCACACCCAACGCTTTCTCCATCGCCTTCATCACGGCCTTGACGCCGAATGTCTCGGTCTCGTAATGCCCCGCGCAAATCATCTTCATGCCAACGTTCTCCGCCGCAATGACCTCCCCCCAGTCCGCCTCACCGGTAACGAAGAGGTCACACCCCAGCTCCCGCGCCCGTGGCGCGAATTCGCCGCCGCCACCCGAACAGATGCCGACCTTCCGACCATTCGGCAACTCGCCCACACAACCAATCGTCTCGCCGTGGTAGACAAACGCGCGTTCGAGTTTCGCAAGCCCCAGATAACGCGCCAATTCAAAATTGTTACCATAACGCGGGTGCGCGTCGAGCGGCAGATGCACGGCATAGAGCGCCAACTCGCCGTCCATCGCCGCCTTCACAACATTGTACACGCCACCAGTCAGACGCGCCATGCCGCCCCCCCACGAAATGCCATGGTGGACGACAAGCATCTGCGCACGTGCCGCAACGGCCGCTTTGACCGTCCGCACACTCGCATCAACGCCAAATGCCACACAATCGACGTCTCCATCCCCGCGTGCGATTTGAACGCCATTGTTGGAAACGTCCGAAAACGACGCCACGTCCAAGGCGTCATCCAGCCACTGTGCAATCTGTTTGAAATCCATGGCGTTATTGTAGCACAACCTCGGCTCGACGGCATCTCATCCGTCGTGGGAAGCTGTGTTGGAAAGTTGTAATATCTCGTGGCGCAGTTTCAAACAAGGAGAAACCATGCCGATTCACGGTGAAAAAACATCTTGTCGAAGTGACACGATAGACGGCTGAAAGACGGAGTTGTCGCGGCCTACTGGATTTTTTCGACGTCGGCGTCGACGAGCTGGCGTGTCTCCGCGTCGAACACAAGGCCAACGGCCCAGACGGGGAGGCCCTGCGCGAGGTAGGGCTTCGCGTAGCCACGCTCCCGGATCTGCCCGAGCGCGTCCGCCGCCGTCCCGCCCACCTTCAGCTCGAAGA
>CAZTHR010000116.1:0-7183 GCA_964613265.1 uncultured Lentisphaeraceae bacterium
CGCCCGAAGAAGTCTTGCTCGGGGCAGACTGAATGGTGAACACGCGGACGGAACAGGGCGGCAAATGGTGGACGCCAGGATAGGCGGGCGAATCGACGGTAAACGTAACGGTCTGCGTATCGCTAAAGTTGAAAACGACAAGCACCCGTCGCGTCGGCGACGCAAACACGCGCTGCTGAAAGAGCGGTACGGGCCCACGGGGCAGATACCAGATGTCCAGCGACGGCCGCGTCGGAACGGGGGCGACGGGATGGGCAAGAACGTCCGCCACAGGACGGGCGTCCATCAACGCATCTTCCGCCGCCGCCGCCCACGCGGCAGCTTCCGCAAACGCCGCCCAATAGCGGGCGTCCGCGCCTTCGGGATAACGCCACGGCACCACCGCATCCCAGCCCGCGAAAAAGAACGCCGCCGCCGCAATGCGCAGCCATTCGGGTTGCGCAAGCCAGTCGGATCCAATCAGACCATAGGGAAAGGCCAACAGCCGACGACTCCCGGCCGGCGGATAGTCGGCATCCACCTGACGACGCACGGCCTCCGCCACAAGCAACGTCGACACCGTCTGCCCATCGACGCCATCGTACGGTTTCGTGCGATCCCAACGAATGTAGGGGCCGAATGGATTGACCCACGTGAGCGCGGGCATGAACGCATCTGCCCGCGCCTCGGAACTGTACCAGCGCGTTTGCCAACCGGGCGACACCTCCGACCAGCAGATGCCGGGAATGAAACCGCAGGCGTTCGTTGTCGATGTCATCGCCATGACATGACGGGCAATTGTCTGCACAACCTTTCCGTGTTCCGCTGACCGAAAACGACAGGCCGCCTCGAAGAAGCGTCCGCCCGGCAGCAGCCCCGCCGGCCACTCCTCCGCCAACACATCCTCCGCCACGCCCGCGAACGCGGCGAACCGTCGCCGGCAACCCGAACAGAAACATCCTTTCGTCCGATAGACGAACGGCTCCCAATTGCACCAAATCCCGTCACATTCCGCAAGCAGCGTCTTCAGATTCGGCAACACCCCCTGCGCGAAGACGGGACGTTCCTCGTAGATTGCGGCCGGACAGAGCACGTCGCGTCCAAGCGGTTGGCCGTCCGCAGCGACGAAACAGTCCTCGGCGCGGGGCGTGATGTCGGAAACGGCCTGGTAGCCATTTGCGAGGAACATCGACGCATCCGGCGTAATGCGCCGAATGCCGTGCTGTCGCCAAAGGGCAATCAAATCCGCCGCCGAGCCGTTCAGCGTGTCGGGCGGAAACGACGGGATGATCCATGTCACGCCGGCATCCCGCAGAAACTCGGCGAACAAACGGTTCGCACGAACCGTCGGAAAATTGTAACATCGCGCCTCTGGGTAGACGCCGAACGCGAACGTGCGCGGTGCAACGGCGCGAACGGGCGGCATCGGCAACAGACGCACCTCGCACGGCACGGGGGCGGGCGCGGCGGCGTCGTCCGTTCCCGCCGTTACGCGCAGAACCGCATTCGACGTGGGAGCGAACGACCGCAGCATCACGCCGAAGCGCCGCCCGCCCGCCCGAGCGGGCGACGGCGCATAGAACGCCGAACGCAGACGAAACGACACGGACTGGACGCCGTTCGACAAGGTCGTGCGCTGCACGGTGTCCGGCGCGGCGCACGTGGCATCGACAAATTCATACCCCGCCGGTACGTCAAGCCGGAACACAACCCGCCGTGCGTCAAACAGATCCGCGCACGCGGGGGGCACCGGATCGCGGCGGACGGCGAAAACGAGGACGCCGCACTGGTTGGAACCGACGGCAAATGCGCCGTCGAGCCGATCGAACATGGGATGGACGACGTACAACGGCGACGGCGGCGCAGGTTTCAACGGCGGCGCAACCGATGCCGCCGGCGCGACGTGCGCCCGACGGGACAGCGCGGGAAAATCAAACGTTAGCGGCGATGCGTCCGCGCAGAGCACGCCCCCCAACATCAGCGCCATCGACCACGCGACGGATTTCATGTGTTGTCCTCTCCGTCCATCAACCATCCACCGCGTCAAAATTCGAGCGTCGTGCCCAACGCGGCGAGTTTCGCTTCGTAGACGGCTTTCAACGGCAGCAGACGAACCGCGTCACCCCCGTCGGACAAATCGTCGTTGATCTGGAACAGTACGCCGAACGTCAAGCCCCACGTCCGATAAAACGCATCGTCCGCCCCGGCCGCCAACGCGCCCAACTGCGCGGCAAGGGCAAACGCCTCGCCCGTCTTTCGTTCGCACGTGGCGACGTAGCAGTCGGTCGACGTTTCGGCGCAATCCCCCAAGCCCATCAAATCATCGCCCTGCCCTTCACAGAGACGAATATGGCTGTCGACGACGGCCTCCAGCATTTTCACGGTGGCGGGAAAACCGCTCCGGGCGATCAGCCGATAGCCATGGGCCACAAGCCAGTCGCCGGCGGCAATGGCCACGCCTACGCCACGCTCTTTCCAAACCGTCGGCCGACCGTAGCGCGTCTCGTCGCCGTCCTGAATGTCATCGTGAATCAGCGACGCCTTGTGAAAACACTCGATGGCCTCGCAGATTGGGCCGACATCCCCCTGCCCGCCGCATTTCACGAATACGGCCTGACAAAGACGCGGCCGCAATTTCTTGCCGCCGCGTCCTAGAAATTCGAGTGCGATCTCGTCGATTCGACTCACTTCTTGCCGTACACCGCGATTTCGATGTAGTTGTTGACCGGCTCGGACGTCGACCCGTTCGAGTAGACGCGCACGTAGCGGCCCTTCGTCATCTTGGCATCGACCGGACGACCGTCGTTACGCTCGCGGTATTCCTTGTCCTTGCCCGCGCCGAGCTTCGCCGAATTGTCGTGGTCGTTGTTGAAAATCGTCTTGACGTCCTTCGTGAACGTCGCGTCGGACGAAATCTGCATGATCACATCCTTGTAGACGCGCTCGTCGCCCTGGTCGTGCCACACGCAGACGGCCGAAATCACGTGCTCCGCGCCGAGGTCGAGCTGAACCCACTGGAGACCGCCGGGGAGCTGGAGCATGCACGTGGCGTCGGGCGTCTTGTCATCATCAACGACGTATTCATTCTCGCCCGTGACGGCCTCTTCGCTCGTCGTCACTTTCGTATCCTCGGTCGTCAACAACTGGGCGTATTCCGGTTCGACCATAATCGGCGCACGGTACTTGCCCGGGCCGAGATCCTTTTCGAGGTTGTCGCTCTTGATTTCCTTCGGCGTTCCGCTCGAATGGGGCGGCGGCATCTTGAAATCGATCGCCACTTTGTCCGCAAACAGGGCCGCCGCACAGAACGCAACCGCGCCCAACATCGTCAACTTCTTCATGGATACTATCCTTTCGTTAAAAAATCGGACTGATTATGCCAAAACCTTGCGCCGTCTGTCAACCCCACCTCACTCGACGGGCTGGATGACGGAGGATTTCGTGACCTTGTGGACACCATCGGAGACGACGGTCTCCCCTTCCTTGAGGCCGTTCGCGATGAACTGAATCTCGTTCACCGTGTCGTCACGCACGACATAGCGGCGCTCCACCGTGCGGTCGGGTTTCACGACCCACACGTACGGCCCGTGCATGTCCTGCAACAACGCGCCGGGCGGGACGCCGAGTTTCTTCACACCCACGCGACTGCGCAACGTCACGCTCACCGTGCCGCCGGGCTTGAGAATGCGATCCTTGTTTGGAAAGAGCGCGAAGACCTGAATCGTATCCGTCTGATCGTCAGCCGAGTTGTCCACGTACTCGATCTGCCCGTCCTCGTTGTACTCGCGACCGTCGGCCAACGCCAGCGACACAATGCCGTCCTTCTGAAACGCTTCGGCCTTGCCGTCGAACATCTCCAAGAACTCGGCGTTCGAGATGGAGAAGCGAACGCGAATCGGCGCAGCCTGAATCAGCGTCACGAGCGTCCCCTGCCCCTTCGTCAGGTAGTTGCCCGCCGTGAACAATGTCGTACCGACCTTCCCGGCGATCGGCGCCACGATACGGCAGTGACGCAAATCGTCCCTTGCGCTCATCAAATCGGCTTCGGCCGCCGCCAACGCCGCACGGGCGCTGTCTCGCGTCGACAATGCATTGTCCACAGCATCCTGCGACACGGCGCGTGTGCCGATGAGTTTCGTATGGCGGACGTAGCTCAGCTCGGCATAACCCAGCGTCGCCTTGCATTCCGCCACCTTCGCCTCGGCGTTTTTCACCGCCGCCTCGTACTTCACGGGGTCTAGCCGATAGAGCAGATCGCCGCGCTTGACCATCGTGCCGTTCTCGAACCCGACTTCAAGAATTTCACCGCTGACCTGGGGAATCACGTTCACTTGGGCCACAGGCACAACACGCCCCGGATACGTCTTCTCCAACTTGTCCACCAACAGCCGCACCTGCGCCACCGGCAGTTTCAATTCAACGTCCGCCGACGTATTCGTTTCAACGGCAGACGCGGACAAGACAACGGCCACCGCCGTACCCGACAAAACGAACAAATCCTTCAACGCCTTCACTTCATCTCTCCTGCTACGGCTTCCCGCGCACAGACGCGCATCAACGCGGCCTCTTTCTCCGACAGCCCCGCCGCAGTCCACGCCGCAAACAATACACAGACGTATTTCATTCCCACTCGACTCCTTTCAGAAAAAATGGTTGTACCGACTGGAAGCCATTCTATCATTTCCCGTCGGCGGAGGGCAAGTTGTAATGTGTACGGAAGTTTTCGACAATTTTATCGGGGAAGACGTTCGGATTGAGCTTTCGCACGGTCTGCATCTCCCGATAGGCACGGGGCGCGAACGATGCGTCCGTCTGCGCCTCGAACACGAGCGCCTGGCAGATGATCTGGCGCAATTCCAATTCGGCAACCGGTGTCTTCGCGAACGCCAATCCCCGATGCGCCCAGTAGAGCGCACTCGCAAGGGGCGTCGTCCAGTCCTGTTGCCCGTATTCCGCGTCAATGGCGGCCCGCCCGTCCGCGTCCAGTTTCACCGACGACCAGTCACCCGTCTTCTGGCAGTCCGCCACGCGAGCCTTCCACTGTTCACGGTAGTACGGAGAGGCGTCGTCCAGCGTTCCGCCGATCTTGAGCAAAAACATCCACGCCAGTTCCTTGTGGAGAACCGCGTCGGACGGATTCAGCCGCAACCCGTCATCGCACAGAAGCTTGAGACCCGCGTCCACCCAACGCCACCGATCCTGCGCCGTCGGCATCATAACGGAAACGTTGTAGGCCAGATTCCACGCCGCGTAGGCCCAGACCTCCGGCGTATAGGGATCGAGGAACGTGAGCCACGTCGACAACTGCGCGAGTTCCGCGTAGCGTCCTTCGTCCTGCAATCGGTCGGCGCGAAACCACACGACTTCGGACGCGAGCCCTCGAAAGCCGCCCAACCCCGCGACAATCATCTCGGCGACGGGGTTCGGCGCGACGCCAACACGCGCCGTTGCGCGCGTTTCACCGGTTTTCTGAATCTGCCAGGCGCCGACGGCGCATCCCACGAGCGTGGCGACAAGGCCGATGTGGACAAGACGCATATTCATCATCATCACAGAAATCCGTTCTCCGCCAGCATCTCCATCGTCAACCCCGATTCGGGCTCTGCCGCACATTCGTCCGTATCGACCGTTTCGTCACGCCGGCGGGCATAGCGCCCCAGCACATCGCTTTCGAGATTAACGGCCTCGCCGACTTTCAGCTGTCCCAAGTTCGTCTCCGTCGCCGTCGTTGGAATCACGTCCACCTGCAGCCAGTCCGCCCCCAGCCCGCTCACCGTCAGCGACACGCCGTTAACGGCGATCGATCCTTTAATCACCGTGGCGGCGGCAATGGCACGGCCACAAGCGAATTTCAACGCGAAATCGCGTCCCTTCGCCTGGCGGGCGAGGAGACGCCCGATGCCGTCCACATGCCCTTGCACGACATGGCCGCCGAAACGGTCGCCCGTCCGCAGGGCGCGTTCCAGATTGACTTTTGCGCCCGGCAACAGGGATGCCAATGTCGAGCGCGTCTCCGTTTCACGCAAGACGTCGGCTGTAAAGCGCGTCCGATCACATGCGCAGACGGTCAGACAGACGCCGTTGACGGCGACGCTCTCGCCCGCGACGAGCGGTTCAGTCCACGGCTCGAACTGGAATTCAAGCACGAGACCCCGCCCGCGTGACACGCGCTTCAACACGCCGACTTTCTGAATCAATCCGGTGAACATCGTCAATCCCCCGCTACCGTACGCCGCCCAGATAGTTCGTCACGGCCGTGTAGAGCTGGATGGGATGATTGGACGTAACGGTGGCGGCGCCCTTCGCACGACAGCGTTTCCAGTTTTCCAGATCCTCCACCATCCAAAGCGTCGTACGGAGACTCGCCCGCGACGCGGCAGCCACCCAATCGGGCGACGTGCCGGCAAGCGGCGCAATGCGTTCACAACCCAACGCCACCGCCGTCTTGATGGCCGCATCGTCCGCCGCCGAAGCCGGCGCCTTGCCGAGGATGAGCGCCGTCGGCGCGTTCGGATGACGAGCGCGCATCGCACGCAGATAGTCGGTCGAGAACGACGTGAACACGTAGGAACCCGCCGGCATCGTGGAGGTGACGATTTTGTGGACGCCATCGACGTACTGGTTGAGTTTCTCCGGCGAGAGTTTCTGCCACTTCATCTCGAACTCGACGGACACGTCGGGCCGGTCGCGGAAGAGGTCGGCGATCTGCTGCAGGGACGGCACGTGCTCGCCGCTCTTCTTCAGCGTCAGATTCGTCACGGCGGCGAACGTCAAGTCGCCGACGTTGCCCGTCCCCGTCGTCGTCCGCGCCACATTCGCGTCGTGCATGATCACAAACCCACCGTCGGCCGTCATCTGTACGTCCGTCTCATAGCCCGTTACACCGGCTGCCAACGACTGCTTGAAGCCACCGAGCGCATTATCGTCGTACTGGTAGTTGCCACGATGCGCCACGACGCGGGGAATCTCCGCGCACCAGGCATCCGCACACGCGACCGCCGCGCACAACCCCAACATCCACCCCGCTTTCATGCTGATTCTCATATCACAAATCCTTTCGCCGATTTAAATTTCCGCCAACCATCAACCGATGCAACACCCGTTACGTCGTCTTGTGTTGACGCTGCCTTCTTGTTAATCTTGGCATTATAGCAGTTTCGGTCGCGGCCTGTAAAGCGAACGTCTGTTGGAGGTTCCCCAATTT
>CAZTHR010000117.1:0-2031 GCA_964613265.1 uncultured Lentisphaeraceae bacterium
AAAAAAAAATGGGTATAATTGCCTCGTCGCTGGATTTTTGGTTTGAATGAAAGGACGAGGCGATGGCGTACAAAAAGAATGACGATGGAATGAAACGGGCTTGTCGGCTGGAAACGGTCGTGCGGCGCGTGGTAGGGGGCGTTTGCGCATGGATCGTTACAGGAACGGTCGGCGCGGCGGAAATTTCGTTTTCGGGCGGTGGGGGCGATGGCAATCTCGCCTCGTCCGCCAACTGGACGGGCGGCGTCCTGCCGGGCGAGAACGACATCGCGGTTGTCGACGTCGGGACTTCGGGTGCTTCGTATACGTTGTCCAAATCCGTGACGTTCGGAGGTCTCGTCTTCACAGACAACGCGAACGTCGCCGTCGAACTCGCGTCGGAGAACACGCTGACGCTGGGCACGAACGGGTTGGTCTGCCGTGCGGCGGGCGGCATCGCGTTGAAGCTGCCGCTGGCCGTCGCGGGCGAGCAGACGTGGAACTTCGGCGGCGGTTCGGCCAAATTCTACAAGACGATTGCCGGCACGAATTCGCTGACGCTGTCGAACGCAAAGGGGCTTTGGCACTACTGGTCGCCGCGCTACGACGGCAAGATATCATACGCGAACATCACGCAGTGGAACATTCCCAAGGGTATGCCGAATGAGTATTCTCGTCCGACGTATATCAACTTCTACGAGCCGGACTGCAAGTGGGCAAATGAAATCGCCCTGTTGAACTGGTGCGAGGTTCGTCTCCTCTTCGACGGTCCTGTCAGTTTCTCGCAGCTCTTTCCGAAGATGGATCCGCTGTCGGTCGGACATGGCTTCGGCATTGAAGCCATCGTGGCGGCCAAGGACGAAGGCGCGGCCGGCGGCGTGGGCCGTCCGACGCTGACGGTCGGCGCGGGCGAGGCCGTCAAGATGTGGCAATTCTGTCTGGGCGGCGGCGACATGATTCAGACGAACGGCTCGTTCACGACAGAGGACACGTTTTGGATCGGCAACAACTGGTATTACAACTATACGTACGGCGAGCCGTGCCACTATTATCTGGAGGGCGGGTCTCTGAAGACAAAGAAGTTGAACATCGGCGAGTATGGACAGGGCGTCAACCGCCTCGTCCAGTCGGGCGGCGCCGTAACGGTCGATGAATTGATCGTCATCGGCGGCGGCAACCAGACGAGGGAAAACCATCTGTCCGAATGGTGTCAGGACGGCGGCACGGTGACGGTGACGTCCGTGTCCGCGCCGAATAACAACAACGGCACGTTGCTCTACTATCCGGAGAGTCAGTGGGGGGACGGCCGGGCGCTGTACGAACTGAAGGGCGGTACGCACGTGACGCCGCGCCTCCTTTTCGGTACGAACTTCGACCCGACGCCGGACACGCTGTCGACAGAGCGCGGGTCACATATGCCCTGCTACAATTCGTATGGGCTCTTCGACCTCGCGGGCGGGACGCTGGATCTCGGCGTGGGCGGCATCGCGTCCGGCTGGAACTGGAATCCCGAGGGGTGGATTTCAATGGCGACGAACGCCTATGCCGACGTGCGTTTGCGCAAGGGCACGATTCGGACGGGCACAAGTGCGACGACCGTGCCGCTGCGCATTCCGCGTTCGGACGCCGCCGTCGAGTGGAACGCGGCAACGGACACCACCCACACGGTCTTCGCGCCCGTTCTCGGTGACGGCAGTCTCGTCAAGACGGGCGCGGGGACGCTCGCGCTGACCGACGCGACGGCGTTCAACGGCTCGATTGAGGTCCGCGAAGGTTCGCTGCGCATTCTCGGCAAGGGCGCGGCGGCAGGCGAGGAGTCGACGCCCGTGGAGACCGGACACGACTTCTGGCAGTGGACGGGCGACGCGGCCCAGACGGCCGGCGCGACGAACGGCGCGGCGGTTTCCATCTGGACCGACCTCCAGCACGGCGTCGCCGCTACAAACGCGAACATCCACCTCTCCAACCAAGGGGATGAAAAGGACCAGCACTACGCCTGTCCGACGCTTGTCGCCGGGGCGTTCAACGGACACGCCGCCCTCCGCTTTAACG
>CAZTHR010000117.1:2131-7166 GCA_964613265.1 uncultured Lentisphaeraceae bacterium
GGAATGCATTTGGGCGAACTTCGCGTCTACACGAACGCGCTGTCGCGTACCATGATGTCGAATCTTTCCGCCGAGTTGTACACGAAGTACAACGGAAAGCTGGAAGGGCTGACCCGCGTTGTCTCTGGATGCGAAGGCGCCGTTGCGGGTGAACTCGTTGCGCCGGCCGCGCCGGTGATTCCGGCAGATCTGCCCGTGCCGGCGCAGCGGTGGACGGCCGATTCGCTGGCGGCGACGCATACGGACGGCGCGGCGGTCGAGCGCTGGGCGACGACGGACGGGACGTGCGAACTGGCTGTCGAGAACGGCTGCACGCCGCCGACGTTCGTGGCGCAGTCCGCGAACGGACACGCCGCCGTCAGGTTCGACGCGAATGCGCAGACGTCGCTGGGCGCACCGGCGAAGGATGTGCTGGCGCAGATGGACTGGAACAACTGGACGATGGCCGTCGTCTTCCGCGCCACGGAAGGGGCGACGGGACGCACGGGCGTGATGGAAGGGCGCGGACTCGTCTCGGTGATGAAGGACGAGACGAACGCGAACGCATTCCAGTTCGCACTCGTCACGAACGGCGAACTGCGCGCCTATTCGTCCAGGGAGAGCGTCTTCCGTCGCCGTCCCTTGCGGCTTGACGACGGCGCCGTCCACGTGGCCGTCTTCACGAGCGACATGGCGGGGCGTTATTGCGGCAAGCAGGACTGCATTTTCGTCGTCGACGGCATTGTGAACGAATACAAGCCGGGGTCGAATCCCGAGCTTATGAAGGGCGATGCGTTCCGTCTGCGCCTGGGGCAGCTTGTCAACGGCAAGGGCTTTTTCTCCGGCGAGATCCTGGAAGTGCGGTGGTATACGGCGGCGAACGCGCCGCTGACGATGGAGCAGACGCTTGGCGTGTGCACGGATCTGGCGACGACGTACGGTGTGCCGCTCTATCCGCGTGGCAACTTCGGTCCCTGCAAGGTGGCGGCGTATGGCCTTGGGGCGACGAATGTGTCCGTGACGGCGGGTGCGACGCTCGTGCTGCCGCAGGCCGTCCAATCGCCCTACACGGTTGGCGCGGGACAGACGCTCACGCTGGACGGCGGTGCGGTCGTGGGCCCGCTCGTCGTGTCGGACGGCGGCACGTTGCGTCTGACGTACGGACAGATGGCGGAAATCGAATCGCTGAAGGCCGTCGGCGCGGTACGTCTCGACGTCGTGGGACTGCCGTCGAACCGTGGCTCGTTCACGCCGCTTGCGCGGGTTGGCACGGCGGACATGGCGGAGGCGAACTGGACGGTCGTGGGGCGTCGCGGCAGCACAGTGGAAATCCGCGAGGGTGTGCTGGGCGTCGTTTCGCGCAACGGCACCGTTCTGATTCTCCGCTGAGTACAGACCTGTCCGCATCCGAAAACGAGCGCGTGTCAGATTTGACAGAACGGCAGATGTGCGGTGGAGATGCCTGTGCATCCCCACCGCCGCATTTATACAAATGCGGCGGTGGGCCGGCCGTCGGATGAGTTTATGGCCGAATGAGTTTATGATAGAATAGTGAGCGTTATGAAGCAGAAAATCGTACTCGTCGTGGCTATTTTGTTCGGCTTGACGGCCGCCGTTCTCACGCGCTTCTACTTGTCCGCCAAGCAGGACGAGTTCCAGCAGTTGAAAGACCGCTTCCGTCGGACGCATCGAACGATGGAAGCCCTGTGTTTCCGAAAGGACGTGCCGGGCGGCACGGTGGTCGCCAAATCGGATCTCGGCGAAAAGACCGTGCCGGAGAGCGGTCTGCGCGGGCAGGCCCTCACGCGGGAACACCTCAACGACGTCCTCGGGCGCAAACTGGTGACGGGGCGCGGTCGCGGCGAGCTCCTCTTCTGGTCGGACTTCGAGGGCGGCAATCCGTTGGGCGGCGGCCTTGCGGGCGATATCCGCAAGAAGATGCGCGCGATGTCGATCAATGCGTCGGGCGCGGCGGCCGTCAGCGGCATGGTGAAGCCGAACGATCATGTTGACGTCATCGGGACGTTCTCGTTCCCGAAAACGGCGCCCGACGGGAAGACGGTCGTTCAGGAACTCGTCACGTGCACGATTTTGCAGAACGTCCTCGTGCTGGCCACGGGCAAGGACACGGCCAAGACGTCGAAACTCTCGTTCGGCGGTTCGTCCTATTCCACCGTCACGCTTGAAGTCACACCGCGCGAGGCCGAAATGCTCGTCTTCGCCGAACAGATCAAGGGGCGTCTGTCGCTGACCTTGCGCAACCGCAACGACACGTCTTTCGAGACGGAACTCCCGCAAGTCGATTTCGCGAAGATCCGCGAGGAGATCGGTGCGTTGAACGTCAAACGGCAGGCCGAAATCGGCGGAGGGCGTTGACCATGGCATTCGCGCTCGATCTGGTCAGCCCCGGCGAATCGACGCCGTGCCGGCAGACGCTTGAAGATGGTACGTATTTCATCGGACGCGGGAAGGCGAACAAGATCCGTCTTCCCTATCCCGAAGTGTCCGAACGCCATGCGCTCCTGATCCTACGTAGGGGCCAGGCGACGCTGCAGGATCTCCACAGCGCCAACGGGACGTATGTGAACGGAGTCCCCATTGACGGCGAAACCGCGCTTTCGTCCGACGCGCTCGTCCAGATCGGCAGCGTCATGTTGCGTGTCGCACCGGCGGACGCCATCATCCACGCCGTGAACCTCGAACCCGTCTCTGTGTCGCAGGACGACGATGTGGACGTCGCCCGTCCGGCGTCCGTCGTACGTGGCGACACGCCGCCGCCCCCGCCGCCGCCCGACCCGATGGCGGCCGTCCGCCGCCAGGTGAAAGAGCAGATTCAACGAGAACTCATCGCGCGTTTGGATCTCAAGCGCCTCACTGTGGTGGGCGTGGATCGTGCGGGACTCGAACAGCAGGCCACGCAGAAGATTCACGAAATCATCGAGCAGGTGCGGCGGAACGGGAAACTGCCCGCGGGGATTGACGCAGAGCGTCTCGAACGCGAAGTCTTCAACGAAGCCCTGCGGCTGGGGCCGTTGGAGGAGTTGTTGGCCGACGACACCGTCACGGAAATCATGGTCAACGGGGCGCATCGAATCTACGTCGAACGTCACGGTAAGCTCCAGCTGTCGGATCTCCAGTTCTTGGACGACGACAGCGTGATGGCCGTCATCGAGCGCATCGTCTCCCCCATCGGCCGTCGGATCGACGAATCGCAGCCGTACGTGGACGCGCGTCTGGAGGACGGCAGCCGCGTGAACGCCATCATCCCGCCGTTGTCGTTGTCAGGTCCCACGCTCACGATCCGCAAGTTTGCGCGGCGGACGCTCTCGGTGGACGACTTCATCCGTTTTGGCACGTGGACGCGCAACGCCGCCGAGTTCATGAAGGCCTGTGTGCTGCTACGCAAGAATATCATCGTGGCCGGTGGCACGGGGTCCGGCAAGACAACCCTGCTGAACCTGCTTTCCGGCTTTATTCCTTCCGACGAGCGTATCGTGACGGTGGAGGACGCGGCGGAACTGCGTCTCCAGCAACCGCACGTCGTCCGCCTTGAAGCGCGGCCGCCAAACATCGAAGGACGCGGCGCCGTGCCCATCCGCGACTTGGTGAAGAACTGTCTGCGGATGCGTCCCGACCGCATCATCGTCGGCGAATGCCGTGGCGGCGAGGCGCTCGACATGCTCCAGGCCATGAATACGGGACACGACGGTTCGTTGACGACAGTCCACGCGAACTCCCCGCGCGACGTCGTTTCGCGTCTGGAGACGATGGTGCTGATGAGCGGCATGGAACTGCCCTCGCGCGCCATTCGCGAACAAATCGCCTCCGCCGTCGACATTATCATCCATGAATCTCGCCTGTCGGACGGTTCGCGCAAAGTCGTGGCGATATCCGAGGTCACGGGGCTTGAGGGACAGCAGATCGTGATGCAGGACATTTTCGCGTTCCGCCAGTCGGGCGTGGACGAGCACGGGAAAGTGATGGGCGTGTTCAAGCCGACCGGCGCGATGCCGACGTTCTACGAGCAGTTCAGAAGCCGTGGATTGCGTCTCGACCCGGCGATGTTCGATCCGGATGCGAATCGGGACGTTCGTCTTGAAGAGGCGGGGGTGTGACGGCCATGCCCCCCGTTTCCGAGACGGTGCTGTTCTGGGCGGCGATTGTGTCCGCCGGCGGTGCGTTCTTCTGCTTTGCGTGGCTGTTCGTCTCCGTCCTCAACGAGGGCGCGCACACGTACGCCGCGCAGATGGGCGAAGAGACGAGCCGCCAGTTCGAGGACATCTTCCTCTTTATCTCCCCGGCGAAAATCGCCCGGTTGGGACGCCTTGCGGCGTCGGCTGCGTTTTTCCTCTTTTTCATTCCGCTGTTCAGTTTCACGAACATCCTCTCCACGGTCGCGGGTATTGTCTTGGGGCTTTCCGCGGGCGCCTTCGTCTTTACGCTGCCGGGGCGCTACGTGCGGATTCTGCGCGATCGGCGGCGCGTACGGTTCAACGAGCAGCTCGTCGATGCCCTCGGTACGATGTCGAACGCCTTGCGGGCGGGCTTTTCCCTCAACCAGGCGTTCGAGAGCGTGGTGGAGACGGGCGAGAAGCCCATTGCGCAGGAGTTCAACGTTTTCCTCCAGCAACTCCGTATCGGCATGAACTTCGAGGACGCGCTCGCCTCGCTCGACCGGCGCGTGGCGTCGGAAGACCTCACGCTCGTCTGCACGGCCATCGACATCGCCCGCAGGACGGGTGGGAACCTCACGGATATTTTCGATCGGATCTCCGAGACGATTCGCGGGCGGATGCGCATTGAGCGACGCGTCAGAACGTTGACCGCGCAGGGACGGATGCAGGGTATCATCGTTTCGTGTATGCCGCTGCTTCTTGGTCTGGCGATGATGGCGCTCAAGCCCGACGTGATGCGCCCGTTCCTCTTTTCCCCGACGGGCATGGTCTGCGTCGGCCTGACGCTCGCGCTCGTCGTTGTCGGTTGGCTCATCATCCGCCGCATCGTCCGAATCGACGTCTAGACCAATCAATCTGGATGCCGATGGCGAGGCGTGTAT
>CAZTHR010000118.1:0-7000 GCA_964613265.1 uncultured Lentisphaeraceae bacterium
TTTTTTCTTTGCAACCGTAAAGTGCACGGAGGTTCCCCACGGGGTTCGTTATAATAACGGATACTCTTTTGAAACCCGTATCCTGATTTTGAGACACCCGTTCGTCAAATACCGGATACTGTTGGTATCATGAAGGGCATGAACATGTCACGAATGGCGGCGGGAGTACCGCGCCTACGTCGCGCACGTCCCCTTCGACATCTAGAGGCGTCTTGACAAACCTGGACTGGAACGCGAACTTTCGCGTCTGTGTGAAGACCGCTCCGACTTCAGGAACTTCTGCGTCCCTTGCAAGATCCAGTGGCGAAGACGAAGCACCTTGACGGCAAGGGCTTCACGTGTCGCTACGACAGGCCGGCGACGCCCGCCTCTCGGCATCCGCGATACCGAAGCCTTCCTCTCAATCCATGAACGTGCTGAATGTTCAAAGTAGAACGGGCGAAAAGACGCCACGTGGTGGAAAGGACGGCACGTCCGTCAAAACGTTAAAGGACGGGAGCGAAGAGGGCGCAGAAATTTTCACGGAGGCGTGGCCAGGTGGTCCGCCGCCGCCAGGTGGCAAGCGCGACTTCGACCGACTGCACGAGATCTTCGTAAACGATCGCTTTCATCCTTTGTGCGAATGCTTCGTCGAACACGAGTACGCTCGTCTCGTAGTTCAGATGGATGCTGCGGTTGTCGAAATTCGCCGACCCCAGCATGACGATACGTCCGTCCGCCACCAGGAGTTTCGTGTGCGCGAACGGCGGATTCCGCTCGAAGATGCGAACGCCCGCCGTCAGCAGATACTCGAACGCCGTTCGCGCCGCGTAGTGGGCAATGGGCTGATTGCCGTGTGCGGGGAGGATGATTTTCACATCAACGCCGCGCAGAGCCGCCGAACGGAGGGCGCTCAGCAGTTCTTCCGGCGGGATGAAGTACGGCGTGAGCAGCAAAATCTGGTCTTTCGCTCCGCAAATGAGGTTGAAGAACGCATCATCAATGACCTCCGGCACGGTAGGCCCCGCGTTCATCACCCGCAGGGCCATGCGTCCCGCCGGCGGTGTGTCGGGAAACACCGCACGCGCGAGCAGGATGTCGGCATCCTCGTCCGTCATGTAATACCAGTCGCGCAGGAACGTGTACTGGAGTTCCACTACGGCCGGGCCACGCACACGGAAATGAAGGTCGTGGATCGCACGGGCCGTACCCCCTGCGCCAAGGTTGCCCGCGCTGAGGTTCATCCCGCCGACGAACGCCGTCGTCCCGTCCACGACCATGATTTTGCGGTGATTGCGGAGGTTCAGCTGGAACTGCCGTTTGAGGATGTTCGCCTGTGTGAATCCGACGACGCTCAAGTTAGGTATATGCTGGTAACGCCGAAAGAATCCGCGCAGACGTGCCGTGCGCGAACCATAGGCGTCGTAGAGGATGCGCACGCGCACACCCGCCCGCGCACGGGCACACAGGGCGTCCATGAACGCGCGTCCCACGGCGTCGGGCGCGATGATGTAGCTTTGAAGATGGATGTGGTGCGTTGCGCCGCGAATCGCTTCCAGCATCTCCGGGTAGGCGGCCGTGCCGTCGACGAGCGGCGTCACGTCGTTTCCGCCGAGCAACGGGTTGCGCATACTGCAGCGGTCGAGCACTTGGTTCAACTGGCGGTCAAACGCATCCGCCAGAACCGGCTGCGGAGCACGGGCGAGACCACGCCAGTAGGCGATGGGCTGCGTGTCGGTCTCCGTGGCACGTCCGCCCGACAAGGCGTCCCAGAACGCGCGGTCGGAGACCTTCTTCTTCCAGCGTTTCGCCGGAATGCGGTTGATGCCGAAGATGACGAAGAGCAGGAAGCCGAAGAACGGAAAGGCGAAGGAAATGAAAATCCAGAGCAACGCGGAACGTGGATCGCGCGGTCGGCGCAGACAGTGAAAGACGACGAACGCGACGAGATGGGCGTCGACGAGCGTCGCCACCGCACCCCACAACCAGCCGGACGTCGCCATCGTACGCGCCCTACTTTCCTTTCGGCGCGTAGCACGCGAAAATCGCGTCCACCCGCGTGGCGGCGAGTTTGGGCGAGACGAGGCTGACGAACGGCACGACCACGAACCCGCCGACCATCGCGAGCGCCCCGCAGGTAATCGGGTTGATCGGATTGCCGAGGACCATGTTGACGACCGTCAGGCCGACGCCCCAGATGAAACACGCCCACACGGCCACCGTGGTGACGCCTTTCCAGTAGAGACCCAACATAAACGGCGCAAGAAACGCACCCGCCAGCGCCCCCCACGAAATACCCATCAGCTGCGCGATAAAATTCGGCGGATTGAGGGCGATTAAAAGGGAGATGGCGACGAAAAAGACAATCAGCACGCGCATCACGACGACTTTGCGCCGCTCGATTTTCACCGCGACCGAATCGTCGATCTGGCCGTTATCGACTTCACCGTCGGCGGACTTCTTGTCGCGGTAGATGAGATCGAGCGTCATCGTCGAGGCCGACGTGAGCACGAGCGAGGCGAGCGTAGACATCGACGCGGAAAGGACGAGCAGCAGCACGAGCGCGATCAGGACTTCCGGCAGGGATTCAAGCATCGTCGGCACGATGTTGTCGAACGCGAACCGACCGTGCGCGGCATCGAACGCCGTCGGCACGAAGAGGCGTCCGAACCCACCGAGGAAGTAGCAGCCACCAGAGACGACGAGGGCGAAAACGGTAGAAATGATCGTACCACGCCGAATGGCCGCCTCGTCCGTAATCGAATAGAACTTGCCAACCATCTGCGGCAACCCCCACGTGCCGAGGGACGTGAGCACGACGACGCCGAGGAGGCTCAGCGGCGCGGGGCCGAAGCACGACGCGAAATCGCCGGCCTGGAATCCCGCATAGAGTTCCTTGCCACGCTGGGCGAGATCGTCCGCGTTCGGCGTCAATGCCGCCATTTTCTCCACGGCCGCGATGAGTCCGCCCTGATGGCCGAGCACGGCGAACACGACGGCGACGATCCCGAAAAGCATGATCACGCCCTGAATGAAGTCGTTGATCGCCGTGGCCTTGTAGCCGCCCAGAATCACGTAGACCGCCGTCAACGCGGCCATGCCGAACGCGCACCAGGCGTAGGGAACGCCAAAGCCCATCTCAAACAGTTTGGAAATGCCCATGTACACGCCGGCCGTGTAGGGAATCAGAAAGACGAACGCGATGATCGACGCGGCCACGCGCAACCCCTCCGAATCGAAGCGCGTACCGAAGAAGTCCGGCATCGTGCGACTCTGGATCTGCTGGGTCATGAGGCGCGTCCGCCGCCCCAGCACGAGCCAAGCGAGGAGCGAACCGACAACGGCGTTGCCGACGCCGATCCACGTCGAGGCCAGACCGTATTTCCAGCCGAACTGCCCGGCGTAACCAACAAAGACGACGGCTGAGAAGTAACTCGTACCGAACGCGAACGCCGACAACCACGGCCCGACACTGCGTCCGCCCAACACGAACCCGTCGACCGATTGCGAATGCTTGCGGCTATACACGCCCACGCCCAGCATCAGGAACAGGAACAACAACGTCAGAACGATTTTAATCATGGCTTGGAGATTCAATCAGGAGTACAGACGATAAAACGGGAAATCAAAAACGGACTGGCACAAAGACCAGTCCGTTTCGAACGACGCCCAGATGCGCGTTTACTTCGTAACGATCTGGTGCGACTTGGCCAGCATTTTGGCCTCGACGCTCTGGATCTCCGCGAAGCCCTGCGAGCTGTGCGGATTCAGACCATTGGAAGCCTCCATCGAACTGTCGGCCTCGTTGTAGATCGTGGCTTCCAGCCCCTTGAGCGACTCGAAGAAGATGTTGCCCTTGTAAAGGCCCAGCGTGACATCGGCCGTCGCCTTGTCCGCCCACACCTGAATGGCCGCGCGCGCAGCACGGGTGGCGGGATCGAACCAGCGGCCGTCGTAGATCTGATCCGCGACGAGTTTGGAGAGCTGCTGGAAGAGGAGCGTGGACCGGCGATCCATGATGCCTTCGTAGATGTACTTCAGACCCCACGACAGCACTTCCATGCCCGGCGCCTCGTAGACGCCCCGGCTCTTCGTACCGATGATGCGGTTTTCCAGCGCGTGCTTCATGCCGATGCCGTTGCGACCGCCGACCTTGTTCATCTCAAGCATGACTTCGTACGGCGTCATCTTCTTGCCGTTCACGGCCACGCAACGCCCTTCGACGAAGGACAGCGTCACCTTCTCGACCGCGTCCGGCGCCTTGTCGGGCCACACGCCCATCGTGGGTTGCACGATGCGCATCGACGTTTCCATGGATTCAAGATCCTCGGCCTCGTGGGACAGGCCGGCGAGGTTGGCATCCGTCGAGTACTTCTTCTTCGTGCCCACAAACGCCACGATACCGCGCTCCGCGAGGAAGTCGACCATCTGGGTACGGCCGGGGAACTTCTCCAGCAGATTGGCGTCGCGCCAAGGGGCGTACACGCCGAATTCGGGATCAAGGACGTTCGTGTAGCGCTCGAAACGCATCTGGTCGTTGCCACGCCCCGTCGCGCCGTGCACGAGCACCGTGCAGCCGGCCGCTTTCATCGCAGGGAGGAGCTTCTGAACCGTCACCGCGCGGGCGATACCCGTGGAGTTCCAGTAGCCACCATCGTACATGGCCTGACACTTGACCGTCTCGAAGCAGATGTCGGCCATTTCCGCCGTCACATCGACAATCGTCGTCTCAACGCCGGTCGGCGCCATCTTCTTCTTGATGTCATTGATATCCGTCTCGTCCGGCTGACCGACGTTCGCGGAGAACGCCTTCACCTTGACGCCTGCGTCGAGCAGGACGCAGCAGATCGTCTTCGAATCAAGTCCGCCGGACACGCACACGCCGACGGTTTTGCCTTTGAGGTCTTCCAATTTCATTTTTTCAGTCTCCTTTGAAACCTGAAATCGTTCCTGCGGTCATTCCGCGTCGCCGCCCCAGATGCCTTCCAGGGCATCGCCCATCATTTCGACGGCCTCTTCGAGGTGACGTTCCGACATGGAGAGCGTCGGGAGGAAACGCACCACGTTGCCGCCCGCCGTCAGGACGAGCACACCCATGTCGCGGAACGCCTCGACGACTTCCTTCGGATCGCCGTCGACAACCATGCCGAGCATGAGACCGAGGCCGCGCACATCGAGAATCTTGTCGTACTTCTCGGCGAACGCCTTCAACGCCTCCATCAGCAACTCGCCCTTGCGGACGGCCGCGTCCAGCAGCTTCTCGTCTTCGATGATACGAATCGTCGCGAGCGCCGCCGCACAGCTCAGCGGGTTGCCGCCGAACGTCGACGCATGGCTGCCGAGCGTGAACACGTCGGCGAACTTCGCGTTCGACACGAGCGCCCCCATCGGCACACCATCCGCGAGGGACTTGGCGACGGTGAAGAGGTCGGGCTGGACGCCGTAGTTCTGCCAGCCCCACCACTTGCCCGTTCGGCCCATGCCGCACTGGACTTCATCGCAGATCATCAGGAGGTTCTTCTCGTCGCACAGCGCACGGACACCCGCCATGAATTCGGGCGTCGCGGGCATCACGCCGCCCTCGCCCTGGACGGCTTCGAGCAGAATCGCCACCGTCTTGTCCGTCACCGCCGCCTTGACGCTCTCAAGGTCGTTGAAATCGGCGTAGGCGAATCCGACGGGCAACGGCTCGTAACCCTTCTGGCACCAGCTCTGACCCGTCGCCGCCACCGTGGCAAGCGTCCGGCCGTGGAAACTGTTGCGCATCGTGACGATTTCGTAGCGGCCGCCATTCTCCGCCCCCCAGCGACGGGCGAGCTTGATCGCCGCTTCGTTCGCCTCGGCGCCCGAATTGCAGAAGAAGACCTTGCCGCCGAGACCGGAAATCTCCACGAGCTTTCGCGCAAGCGCCACCTGACCTTCGTGCATGAAGATGTTCGAGCAGTGTCCGAGACGGGCAACCTGATCCTGCACCGCTTTCACGACGCCCTCCGTGCAATGCCCCACGTTGTGGCAGCCGATACCGCTTGTCAAATCGTAGTACTGCTTGCCCGTGGCGTCGTAGACGCGCGACCCCTTGCCCTTGAAGAGGACGACGGACGGGGCGTACGTCGGCATCAGGTATTTCTGGTATTCTGCGGTGAGTTCTTCAGGATTCTTGCTCATCGGTGATCTCCGTTCCAACACCCTCGCGGGTGAATATTTCCAACAACAGCGAGTGGGGCATACGCCCGTCGACCAGATGCACGCGGCGCACGCCGGCGCGAATCGCGTCCTCGCAACCTTCGATCTTCGGCAGCATCCCGCCGGAGATGATTCCCTCTTCCTTCAGTTTCGCGACGCTGGAGAGGCGGAGCGTCGGCAGCAACGTCGACGGATCGGACGGATCCCGGAGAAGCCCCGGCACATCCGACACGACGACGAATTTGCGCACTTTCAACGCCTTGGCCAGCGCGGCGGCGGCACTGTCGGCATTGATATTGTAAAGATGTCCGTCCCGCCCCGTCCCCAACGGCGTTACCACGGGGACGATGCCCGCATCGAGCATCTCGCGCACGGCGCGGACGTCCACGGCCACGGGATTGCCCACGTAGCCGCGATCCGGCTGCGCGATCTTCTCTGCCGTGAACATCCAGTTCCCGTGCAACGGACGGGCGTTCGCTTTCATGCTCTGCAACACTTTGACGAGCGAGGAATTGACTTCGTTGTTCAACGTACGGCGCACGATTTCCATCGACGGCTCGTCCGTCACGCGCAACCCGTCAACAAACTTCGGCTCGATGCCAGAGGCCTTCAACGCACGCGAAATGGCCTTGCCGCCACCGTGCACGAGAACGACCTTCATACCCACCGCGTCCATGAACGCGACATCCGCAAGGAGCGAAACGAGGTTTTCCTCGTGCTCCATCACGGATCCGCCGACTTTCACGAGCACGGTCGAACCGCTAAAATCCTGAATGTAGGGCAACGCCTCCGTCAGGACGGCGGCTTTTTGCATTGCCAAATCAATTTTTTCCATGGA
>CAZTHR010000119.1:0-5240 GCA_964613265.1 uncultured Lentisphaeraceae bacterium
ATCGCGCGCACGATGATTACGAACGGGATGACTACGATCAAGAACGAGATGATTACGATGACGGCGTGGGCGATGATGCGGGCGACGCCAACAAGCATCACCGCGGCGCCAACGCATATCACCGCGACGCCAACAAGCATCACCGCGACGTCAACAAGCATCGCGGCGGCAGGACTCCGGATGATGTAGGCTGCGGTTGCATGGTCGTCATCCTTTTCATCGGCTCTCTCTTTTTGTATCTCCTTAGATAGGGGCATGAAGAGAAAACAACGTACAGAGGAGTGAAATGAATTCTGCCAAACTTCAGAAATATACCTCGTTGACGGCCAAGAAAAAAAAAATGGTATAATCCCCGCGACTTCCGATGTAGGCGGATATTTGTTTCGGTCGCGCGGAGGTGTACGCGAAAAATGACGATCAGAAACGAACATAACAGCCCCTACAGCGCGGCGTTTACGGGATGCGGGTTCAGGCTGGACGAAACCGTGGCGCTCTTGCCAATTCTGCAGGCGCCCGATGCGGAGGCGCGTCTCCAGGCGGAGGTCGCGGACAACAAGCTGCTTCAACTCGGCAAGGCCAAGACCCGTTCGCGGAACATTGTCGAGATTCGCCGCCGGTACAATGCCGTGCCCCGCGCGTTCTGGGACTGGTTTTCCAGCCTCCCGTCGGCGTCGCAACGGTGTGCGCTGTTCTTCGTCGCGCTCAAGACCTACCACCTCCTGTACGACTTCCAGCTGAACGTCGTGCTGCCGCAGGGCCGTTCCGCCGACCAGACGCTCACCAAATCCAACCTCATGATGCGCCTCCACGAAATCGCCGTCCATGACGATTTTGTGGACGGCTGGTCGGACGAAACGAAGTCCCGCGTGTGTTCGGGGGCGCTCTCTTTCCTGCGGGACGCCGGCATCTTGGATCGCAAGACGGATGCGCTTCACCCGCCGCAGATGCGTGATGAGGAGTTCGCCTATTTCATCTCCATCGGCGAAGGATGGTTTCTGGAGGCCTGTCTTCTTCAGCCGTTTGAAATCAGCAGGATCAAGGAGTGTCTCGCATGACCGTAATCGAACTCTACGACAAGTTGGCCAGCAAGGCGTTTCAAGACCCCGCCAACAGCGACCTCTTCTACAACTTCTTCATCTACCAGTATCCGGTGCGCGACGAGGCCGCCATCCGCCGCAGCATCAAGGAGTTCAAGGACAGCCTTGCCAAACCCATAAGCTACATCGACGTCCTGACGATCGACATCTTCGAGGCATTCTGCACCTACCTCGACCAGCGCACGTTCGGCAAGCATCCGTCCATGTTGAACTACTTGAAGGAAAAGGACGATTCGGAGAAGGCCACCGCACAGCACGAGGCCGTGACGCGGTCGCTGACAAGCCAGGCGCATTCCCGGGAATTCATGCAGTACATCCACGAACGGATTCTCGGCCATGTCGGGAAGGGTGACGACGGAAAGGTCAGGCCGTATGTGTTCCTCTACGGCTTCGGGACGATCTACCCGTATCTCCGCGCCAACGAGTTTCTCTCCCTGTACGAACCGCTGAACAAGGCGAGCCGCTACAAGATTATTCTCTTCTACCCCGGCGAATTCCGCGAAGGACGATTCTCCCTCTTCGGAAAACTGAGCGATGATCACGCATACCGGGCACATGTCCTCGTAAATTGAAAGGTGAATGGCAATGAAGTTTAAAGAACTATACCTGAAGAACATCGACCGCGAACTCAATCCTGCGGTCTCCGCCGACGATCTGAGCGATGAGACGGCGAAAACCGAAATCGACGAATATGTCTTTACGGACGAAATCATCAACGGCATTTATGGGGTGATCGGAGGCATCAAGAAGGCCGCCACGAGCCACAACGGCATCTGGGTGAGCGGCTATTTCGGCTCCGGCAAGTCGCACTTCATGAAGTTCGTCGACTACTGCTTCAGCTCCAAGTTCGGCTCCGCCGCGCATCAGCGGATGAGGGAGGCCGTTGAGCAGCGCGATCCGATGACGCATTCCGAAAGCACAAGCGACGTCATGATTGCGGACTGGAACGAGATCCAGATCTGGCTGGACAAGGCGGAGGTCGAAACCGTGATCTTCAATGTCGGTTCCGTCCACGACAGCCATGCCGCCGAAGGGCTGGAGTTCATCGAGGTCTTCTGGAACCAGTTCAACAAGATGCGCGGCTACAATGGCTTCAGCATTCCCCTGGCGCAGTTCGTGGAGGCCCCGCTCGACAAGGCGGGCAAGTTCGGCGCGTTCAAGGAACGGCTTGCCGACGAGGGATTCGACTGGGAACGGGATGCCACTGACCTCGCCACCACCGAGGTGGATATGGTTCTCGATCTCGCCAAGGAGCTTCTGCCATCGCTTTCGATCGACGTCATCCGCGAACGGCTGGTGAAGAACGACATGGTGCTGAGTGTCGCGACGTTCCTTGACGAACTTCGAAAGTACGTCGAAACGAAACCCAAGAACTACAGGCTCGTGTTCTTCGCCGATGAGATCAGCCAGTTCATCGACGGGCGCAAGGCGCTCCTGCTCCAGCTCCAGCAAATCGTCACGGGATTCCGCGACGTCTGCAAGGACAAGGTCTGGCTCATCTGCACGGCGCAGCTCGACCTCTCCGAAATGCTGGATACATGCGCTGTCAACGAGGCCAGTGACGATTTCGGGAAAATCAAGGGACGGTTTGAAATCAGAGTCGCGCTCAAGGGAACGAACGTCGATTTCATCACGAAGAAACGCATCCTCGAAAAGAAGCCGGAATGCGAGATCGACCTCCGCAACGCATACGAGAAGAATAAGCCGGCCATCGACGCCCAGTACCTGCTGCCGGCCGGATATGAACGGTATCCCGACGCGGACGCCTACGTCGACGCCTACCCGTTCGTCCCCTACCAGTTCAAGCTCGTGGCGCAGGTGTTCAACGCCTTTCAGATCAAGGGCTACATCGACCGCGAGGTGAAGGACAACGCCCGTTCCGTTCTGAACGTGACCTTTGGCGTGGCCAAGGCGACGAAGGAAAACGACGTGGGCACGTTCGTCTCTTTCGACCAGTTCTTCGGGACGATGTTCGAGGGAAGCCTCTCGGCGCCGGGGCAGCGTTCGCTCAAAAACGCCGCCGACATCGCCGCCACCTATCCCGAAAACGCCACCTTCGCCCGCCGCGTCGTGAACGTCCTGTTCATGGTCTGCAACCTCGACGCGCCGGTCTTGCAGACGTTCCCCGCGACGGTCGATAACGTGACGACGCTCCTCCTGCGCGATCTTGACACCCCCAAGCTGACGATCAAGCATGAGGTCGAGGCCGTGATTCGTTACCTGTGCGACAAGAACGTGCTGCAGGCCCTGCCGGCCAAGGGAACGCGGCCCGAGACGTTCCAGTTCTACACCGAGGACGAGATCGAGGTCGCGACGGCCATCAAGAGCAAGACCGTCGACAACAACACGATGGCGGACGAGCTGCAGAAGGTCATCTTCCAGGCCGTCGGAAAGTTGGCGAACAAGGAGTCGTTTCATTCCGGGGGGTTCTCCGTCGGCGTTGACATCTTGGGGCGGCATTTCCTCGCCAGCAACCCCGCCGTCGCCGTCTCGTTTCGGGTGGACGCGAACGGGGATTCGCTGGGCGTCGTCAGTCTGAAAAACAACGACAACTGTCTCTGCTTCTTCATGGCCGACTTGTATGCGGCCGACACGTCGTTCAAAAACGCCTTCAACTGGTACTGCCAGGCGCAGATGTACTTCAAGAACACGGCGGCGACGACCGAGACGAGAGCCAAGACCTTCCAGCGCTTCCGCGAAAAGGCGACGGAGACCCTCAAGGAGAAAATCGAGCCGGCGGTGAAGAAGATGCTGGGGACGTGTCCCGTGTTGAGCGGACAGATCGAGCTGCCGCTCACGGCCGAAAAGCCATCCGATCGCTACCGCAACGCGATGAAACTGCATCTGAGTAAACTCTATTCCCATGCGGGCGAGGTCGATGGATGCCCGACGGACTCGAAGACCCTGGCCGAGAAGATCAAGCGTCCCGTCTCGAAACACGACGCCCTCTTGGACGAGATGACCCATGCGGAGAACACGGTCGAGAACTATCTCAATTCAAAGGCGGCGGATCTTTCCGTCACGGACGTGGTCGATCATTTCCGCAAGACGCCCTACGGGTGGGACGAGAACTGCACGCTGTACGTCCTGAACGAACTTGTCCGTCGCGGCCTCCGCGACTTCGCCTACCACGGCACGGGCGGCGTCTCGGCCGCAATCGTCGCGGAGAAGCTCGCGAAGGACACGGCGCATTTCGCGATCCGCAAGAAGAGCGCAATCCCCGACGCGGTGATCCAGGCGTTCATCACCGCTTGGAAAAAGATCTTCGGGCCGTCCGTGTTCGGCGGCCTGCCGTCGAAGATGCCGACGGAACTGATTGGCGGGGCGAAGAAACGGCTCGACGATGAAATCGCAGCGAACTCGTCCATGCTCGAAACCGTCGGGGCCTATCCCTTCGCCGCGCCGTTGAAGGAGGAACGCACGATGTTCACGTCCTGGCGCGACGAAGCGGACGAGACGTCGTTCCTGACGAAGGTCGCCGAAGCGTCTGCGGAGGCGGAGGCGCGTCGCAACCAGACGAACCAGATCCGCGAATTTGTGACTGCACAGTTCACGAAGTTCAAAGACCTCCTTTCGTTTGCCGCGTCCAACCTGTCGAACGCGCACTTCCTCTCGCCGGAGCAGAAGGCGGCGTTCGACAAACTCGCGGCGGCGAAGGATGAGGCCACCCCGTACGCCAACCTTCCGTCGTATGGCAAAATCCAAAAAGAAGCCGAAAAGCAGTTTGCCGCGATCCGCGCCGAAAAGCGGGCGAAGATCGAGGAACGCTACGGCGCGTGTTTCGACGAACTGGAAGGTCTTGCGGATGCGAAGGGCGTGGCGTGGACGGCGTTTGCCGACCGCAGCGCGACACTCGCCGCGAAGACGTCGCCTCAAGACCTGATGACGCTTGAGAACACGATCAACACCGTCGACGCCTTCCGCACAGAACAGACGAACAGCATCATCGCGGCGATTCCGAAGGCGCCGGCGACGGACGGCGAGCCGTCCAAGCCGACGCCGTGTCTCGTGAAGCTTGAGACGCACACGACAAAACCGCTCGTGAACGAGGCGGACGTCGATCTGTATCTCGGTGCGTTCAAGAAAACGCTCATGGAGAAGATCAACGCCGGGCAGGAGGTGATAGTGGTTAGTTGATAGTGG
>CAZTHR010000119.1:5340-6951 GCA_964613265.1 uncultured Lentisphaeraceae bacterium
TAGTGAGTAGTGATTAGAGATTAGAGAAGGGACAGTATGGACACGGGAAAGATACGTAGTTTCGCCGTCGCGGCGCGTGAGCAGCTGATTGTCGGGGTCGACGCACGGCTGGACGCCTTGGGCTTCGCCGCCGACGGGAGCGTGCCGGAGGAGAACCGCCCCGTGAAGGTCGAGGGCGGCGTGAAGTTCCGCGGCGAGGTGCTGGGCGACGCATCGTTCTTCGGCAAGTGGACGCAGCTGGAGTCGGACATCCGTCATTACGATCAGCATCGAAAGGCAGACCAGAAAACGGGACGGGAAATGGTGCGCGACGCGGCCGCCTACACGTGGTTCAACCGCCTCTGCGCGATCCGCATCCTGTCCAAGCGCGGGTTCATCTCGCCCGTGCTGGAGTACGTCGGCGACAAGGACGCACGGACGCCCGCGCTCGTCGCCGCGATGCGCGCGGGCGAGCCGCAGAACCACCTGACGTCGGACGCGCGCGCCCGCCTTGCGCGCATCCGCTTCGACGACGCGAAGACGACGGAACAGTTCGCCATCCTCGTCACGGCGTTCTGCCGGACGAATCAGGTGCTCCACGCCTGCTTCGGGTCGGTGCTGGACTACACGGATCTCCTGCTGCCGCACGACATCCTCGCCCCCGGCGGTTTCGTGGACGCGCTGAACGACCCCGAGGTCGTCTCCGACGACGACTACCGCAGGGACGAACTGATCGGCTGGCTCTACCAGTACTACATCTCGGATCGCAAGCGGGATGTGTTCGACTCGTTCAAGGCCGGGAAGAAGGCGGAGGCCGAGGACATCCCGGCCGCGACGGAAATCTTCACGCCGAACTGGATTGTGAAGTACATGGTTGAGAATTCGCTCGGGCGTCTCGCGATCGAGAACGGCCTGGGCGGCGACTTCGTCAAGGACTGGCGGTACCTCATTCCGGTAGGGCGCGACGTCCCCGTCGCGCCGCACCTCCGCATTGATTCGCCGGAAGACCTGACGTTCGCCGATCTTGCCTGCGGTTCGGGCCACATCCTCCTCGAAGGGTTCCGCCACTTGATGGAGGTCTACGTGGAGGCGGGGTATTTGCGCCGTCAGGCAATCGAGCATATCTTCTCGGAGAACCTGCTCGGCATCGACCTCGATTCCCGTGCGCGGCAGCTGAGCCAGTTCGCGCTCCTGCTGGCGGCGATGTCCGCCGACCCATCGTTCGCGGACGCGCACGTGCTGCCCCGCGTGCTGGACATGGAGGGCACGCTCGGCGAAGGCGAATTCAGACGAGGGGAGATTGCCGAAGTCCTGTCCGTGCAGGAGGATTCCGTGCTGGACGAACTGTGCGGGGCGTTCGCGCTTCTCGCCGAGGCGCACAACCTCGGCTCGCTCATGAAGTTCGGCCTCTCGGAACGGACACGCGACGTCCTCGCGGCGCGGGTTGCGGAACTGGAGGGGGCGGCCACGTCGGAGTGGCTGTTCAGCCTGTCCGCCAAGTATCTGCCGTCGTTCCGGCTGATTCTCGCGCTGACGGCCCGCTACGCGGCTCTCGCGATGAACCCGCCCTACATGGGCGCGATCAATATGAACGCACGGCTGAAGAAGTACCTTGAAACAAATTACAAGGAC
>CAZTHR010000120.1:0-6874 GCA_964613265.1 uncultured Lentisphaeraceae bacterium
GCTATTATAGTCATTTTTTTTTATTTGCAAGCGCAATTGCCGCGTCACGTAAAATCGGGTGACCCGTTGATTTAAAATCCCTTTGGATACCACTAGTCGGCGCGGCGCTGTTGACATCGAACAGCGAATCGCATACACTATAACACATGAACATCATGTATAGTTGTATAGACGTGCCGCATCTGAACAGGTGGCATGGATGGACGAAAACGACGGTCGGCGTTCTCCTGACGTTGGGGATGGCGGTCGTTCCCGCGTTCGGCGAGAACCTGCTTGTGGAGGCCGAACGTTTTACCAACGGCGGTGGCTGGGTTGTTGATTCGCAGCATCTCGACCAGATGGGGTCGTCCTATCTGCTCGCGCACGGTTTGGGAACGCCCGTGGCGGACGCGACGACAACCGTGTCCGTCTCGGGGGGCACGTACCGTGTGTTCGCGCGGACGCGCAACTGGACGGCTCCCTGGAGTCCTGAAGCGGCAGGGACGTTCCAGATTCACGTGGACGGCCGCCCCGTGTCGGGCGGCGAGACGCTCGGCGCCGGATCGGCAGACTGGCGCTGGCAGGAGGCGGGGACGGTCGTTCTGCCGGCCGGCGCGATCACGTTGGCGCTTCACGATTTGACGGGATTCGATGGCCGGTGCGACGCCGTGGCGTTTGTGGGCGACGCGCCGGCGGGGACGCCCGACGCGACGTTTTTTGAAGGGTTGCGCACGCGACCGGCGCCGGCGGCGCAGGTGGACGTCGATTTCGTCGTCGTGGGCGGCGGCGTGGCCGGCACGTGCGCGGCGATTTCGGCGGCGCGGCTGGGGCTTTCCGTCGCGCTCGTCCAAGACCGACCGATGTTGGGCGGCTGCAATTCGAGCGAGGTGCGTGTCCATCTAGGCGGCTACCAGAACCTCGGCCGCTACCCGCGTCTCGGCGACGTGGTGGCCGAAATCGGGCCGGCGAAGGGCGGCAACGCCCAGCCCGCCGCGCAGTATGAAGACCGTCGCAAGATCGACGTCGTGGCCGCGGAGAAAAACATCCGCCTCTTTCTGAACACGCGGGTTGTCCGGTGCACGAAAACGGGCGACCGGATTGCGTCTGTCGTTGGCCGCGACGTGGTGACGGGGCGCGAGACCGTCTTTGCCGCGCCGCTCTTTGCGGACTGCACGGGCGACGCGAACCTGGGCGCGATGGCGGGCGCGGACTTCCGCGTGGGGCGCGAATCGAAGGGCGAGACGGGCGAGGAAATGGCACCGGACGTTGCCGACACGATGACGATGGGCGCGAGCGTCCAGTGGTACACGCGGACGAACGCGGACGCCACCTCGTTTCCGATGCGCCCGTGGATGATCGCGTTCGACGAACGTAATTGCGAACACGGCACACGCGGCGACTGGGACTGGGAGACGGGCATGATGCGCGATCAGATTCGCGAGGCCGAGCGCATTCGCGACTACGGGATGCTGGTTGTCTATTCGAACTGGGCGTTCCTCAAAAACAAAAGCGCACGAAAGGCCGACTATGCCCGTCGTTCGCTCGAATGGGTGGCGTTCGTGGCGGGCAAGCGCGAAAGCCGCCGCCTGATGGGCGACCACGTGCTCACGCAGCAGGACATCTTCGACCGCGTGGCCTATCCCGATGGCACGTGCGAGACGACGTGGGCGATCGACCTCCATTATCCCATGCCGAAGAACGTGAAGCACTATCCGGGCGAACCGTTCCGTTCCATCTGTACGCACAATCGCCACTACGCTTATCCGATTCCCTATCGTTGCCTCTATTCGCGAAACGTGTCCAACCTCTTCATGGCAGGACGCAACATCTCCGTCACGCACGTGGCGCTGGGCACGGTGCGCGTGATGCGCACGACGGGCATGATGGGCGAGGTCGTCGGCATGGCGGCGAAAATATGCCGTGCCAACGCCTGTTTGCCGCGCACGGTCTACGAACGTCACCTGGATGCATTGAAAGGCTTGATGTCCACGGGCGTCGGGACGGGCGTGCCTCAGCCGCCGCAGAACTACAACCAGGGCGCGATGCTATTCGAGTGAGCGACGGACGGGACGAGATGGAAATCCACGGTGCGATATTCGACCAGGACGGGCTGCTCTTCGACACGGAAATCATCTTCGAACAGAGTTGGCGGCAGACGGGCGCGGAGCTGGGGCTGGACGTCCCCGACGCCCTGCCTCACGCCTGTTGCGGTTGCGGGCGGAACGAACTGCCCGCCGTCATTCGGCGTTTCTTCCCGTCGGTCGACGTGGCGGCGTTTATCGAACGGGCGTTGAACCGGGCGTGGGACGCGCAGATGGCTGGTACGCCCGCGCTCAAGCCGGGCGTCCGCGAACTGCTTGCATTCTGTCGTGCGCGGGGCGTGCGGACAGCGGTGGCGTCGAGTTCCGTGCGCCGGCTTGTCGAACACAATCTCTCCGCGTCCGGTCTGGCGGATTTGTTCGACGCCGTGGTGACGGGCGAGGATGTGACGTGCGGGAAGCCCGCGCCCGATATTTTTCTGCTCGCTGCGTCGCGTCTGGGTGTCAATCCGACGGCGTGTCTCGTCTTTGAGGATGCGTTCACGGGCATCCGCGCCGCCCACGCCGCCGGTTGCCGTCCCGTGTTGGTGCCCGACCGTCTGCAACCGACGCCGGAGATTCTTGCGCTTTGCGCGTGTCGCCCCACGTTGGATGCGGCCTGTGACCTCGTCGTGTGACGCGGTGTGGAATTTGTGCGAAATTTGTGCGAAAGGAGTTGACATCATATGAATCTGAAACGGTGGACAATGGCTTGGGCTGTGGCGGTGGGCATGGTTGGAATGTCGGCGGGTGCGACGAACCTGCTGTCCAACGGGACGTTTGACACGGCGGCAGGCTGGGGCGGCGGGCCGTTCGACAAGGGCCCGGGGCGTTTCTACGTGACGAACGGCGTGGGGCGTCTGGAGAAGGATCGCGGGCCGGGCGCGACGCAACTGCTGCGGGGCTGTCCGCTGGGCGTGGCGGGGCGGGTGAGGATTTCGTTCCGCCATCGCGGCGAAAACCTGTCGTTCGCCTACGTCTATGAAGTGCCGTCGCCGGACAAGCCCGGCGCGTTCGTGCGCGTCAAGAACGACGCGGGCGGGGACTTGGGCGAGTACGTGGACGTCAAGGGCAGTCCGGAATGGACGGACTATGCGCGGGAAATCGTCGTGTCGCCGAAGGTGAAGGGCAAGCCCGGCGCGCGCATCCGCTTCCAGTGGCTCGTGTGGGGCGGCGCGACGCCCCGCGCCGTCGAACTTGACGACGTGATGGTCGAGCCGCTGCCCGACAAGCCCGTTCCGCCGCCGCCCCCGCCGCTGGCGTTCACGGTCGAGCGGCTTCCCAAGACGATTCCCTACGGGCCGGTTCGCCCGGTCGATCCCGTCCGCGCCGAGATCCGGGACGGCCTGCTGCTCAAGAACGGGCGGCCCGCGTTCTGGGCGGGCAACGGCACGAATCTCGGTTCGGAGCAGGGCGGTCCGATGGGTGTGTGGCTGAGCAAGCTGCAGGGCACGCCCGCGCTCTCCATCTGCGAGGGCGGCGGCTGGTCGGCCGCGCTCGACGGCACGAACCTGACGTTCAAGAGCCGGATCGTGACGCCGTATCTGGCGCAGTACCGCGAGGCGGAGCGTCTGGGCTTTCTCTGCGACTTCTTCGCGAACGGCATCTTCAAGTGGTCGCCGATGCGTCCGATGGCGGAGGCGCATCCCGACATGAAGGAGTTCTTCTACGATCATGGCCACTACATGAACACCGACCCCGGACACCCCGTGGGGCGTGAACTCCAGATCGGCAAGCGACAGGCGTTCTTCCAGTACGTGAACGAGGTTTCGTCCAGAGCGGACGGCATGGCCGTGCTCGAGCTAAGCCGCGAGCCCGGCCCGGAACCGAGCAATGTGCGGTCGCGGCGGGATTTCCGTCGCTGGGCGCAGCGCAAGTACGGGACGCTCGACGAGGCCAACCGCGTCTGGCACATGGATTTCGCGTCGTGGGACGCCGTCGAGCCGTTGCATCTGCGCCAGACCGACGTCACGGGCTACATGGAGCGCATTCTCCAGATCCGCAAGATGCGGCGCGACTACCCCGAGCTTAACTGGGACTGGGTGGCGTTCCAGCAGGATGACGTGACGGCGCAGGTGCGCCACGCGGCCGAGGACATCCGCCGCGAGCTGCCGGGCATGAAGGTGACGATTGACGTGCGCGGACACAACACCGAGACGGCCAACTACGCCGCGCTTGACCCCGAGCGGCTCGACCCGCTGGAAGACCTCTTCTACATCCACTTCGGCTGGATGCCGTTCACGTACAACGATGAACCATACGACCGCGCGTCCGTCCTCTACCACGCCTCGTTCCCGCTCTTCTCCTACAGCTTCTTCCGCACGAACACGTCGCGTCCGATCGTCAACGCCGAGGACATCATCGACGTCGCGCGCCTGCCGAAGTCCGACGGCGCGGCGATGGCCCGCAACGACATCGCCGCCCTCCACCAGGCGCCGTGGAAGTTTCGGCTCGAATCCGTCAAGGGCGAGGGCATGGACAAGGGTTGGTTCAAGCCGGACGTCGACGATTCCGCATGGGACGACATGAAGGTGCCGGGCTGCTGGGACGAGACGGACGCCTATCGCTCCAAGCCCGGCGTGGCGTGGTATCGTCGGCGGTTCGTCGCCCACGCCAATCGGCAGGATTTCGAGGACGGCTCGCACCAGTTCTTCCTCTACGGCAAGGGCGTGGCGCAGAATGGGACGGTGTGGCTCAACGGACGCAAGGTCGGCGACGTGGCGGGCTGGGACACGCCCTATCGCTTCGACGTGGGGGCGTTGCTCAACTTCGGCGGCACGAACGAAATCGTCTGGCGCGTGGACGGCGCCGGCTACCAGAACGGCCTCCGCTTCTACTGCCACATTCTGCCGCACGACAAGATCAGCCAGACGAAGCCGTTCGGCGCACGTGAATACCGCCATATGCTCTGGACGTACCTCATGCGCGGCACGTCGGGCTGCTGGGTGTGGCCGTGGCACGAGGATCGCCTGCGTCTGCATCTGCCGGGGCTCCAGCGGCGGCTCGACGCGGCGGCGGAGATTGCGCTGCCCGACCTGCGCCACCGCACGGGCGACGTGGCGTTCCTCTACGGCTACCTGTCCAACCTCGGTCTGCCTTGCGTCATCGGCGAGACGCACGAACGCTATCTGAACTGGCTGTGCGCGATGGAGTTCTCCGGTCTGCGCACGGATATCTTTGGCGAAGGCCACTTCGTGCGTGACGTCACGCCCGAACGCTACCCGTTCCTCGTCGTGCCGCACACGGCGATGGTGCGCGACGCGACGTACAACCATTTCAAGCGCTACGTCGAGGCGGGCGGCACGGCCGTCCTGACGGCGGATTCGCTGACGCGGACGTTCTCGCGCTACGCGGCCACCGACATCCGCGCGTTTGCGGGCGCGGCGCCGGCGGACGGCGCGCCCTACTCCGTCGTGCGGCGCGGGAAGGGGCGTGTCGTCGTCGTGCGCGGGCAGCCGGAGATGGAGACGGTGATGGACTGGCTTCGGACGTGGCGCGCGGCGTTCGGCGCGGCCGCCGTGCCGGACGCGCCCGTCCGGGTGGCGTCGACCAACACGCGGGAGCGTCCGCTCATCGAGCGCGTCCTCGCGGGCGACGAGTCGCGCAAGGTTCTCTATCTTGCGAACTGGGGCGGGACGGATCACGCCGTCACCGTGACGTTGCCCGCCGCCGTGCGCGACTGGACGATCGCCGCGCAGTTTGAAGGGCGTACGACACGTGCCGCCGACGGGACGCTCACGACGGTCGTGCCGTCGCAGGACGTCGTGGCGCTCGTCCTCGCGAAGCCGGGAGCCGCGCCCGTCGCGCCGTTCGCGCCGTCGCCCACGCGGATGCGCGCGCTTGCGCACGTCGAACGCCTCTGCCATCCGCCCGCGCAGACGAACGGCGGGCCGCGCGTCCTCTTCCCGCTTTTCGCGAAGGAGGAGCCGCGCAACAAGGAGATCTATCCGTACGTGCTCGACCGGATCGCCGCGTTCGGCGGCGTGTCCGAGGAGGCGCCGCTGGAGGCGTGGTCGCCGGAACTTCTGGCGCAGTACGACCTCGTGGTCATCCCCGAAACGGTCACGCCCGCGTACTTCCGCGACCGCAAGAAGATGGAACGCCTGGGCGCATGGCTCGATGCCTATGTGCGGAACGGCGGTGCGCTCTTCGTGAACGCCCACACGCCGTATTCGGTGAATGTCTATTCCTACGCGCTGACGGGCTGGATGGGGCTTGCGCCGTATCTGGGCGTGGATCTGACGGGCGGCACGTACGACGAACGCCGCGCCGTCTTCGGCGATCCCCATCAGGTCTGGACAGACGCCGTGACGCCGTGCGAACTGACGGCGGGCGTGCGGAAGATCGAGCTTTACCAGTCGCGGACGCTCTCGTTGCGGCCGAACGAGCACGCGCATCCCACGGCCGTCGTCACGCTGCCGAGCGACGTGAAGGGAACGGGTGACAAGGTCGTCCTGACGTCCGAGGAGCGTGGCAAAGGGCGTATCGTGGTCAACGTTTCCGCCATGTCGTTCCAGCCATTCCGCATTGAAAAGGCGGACAACGCGGCCTTGCTGCAGAACGTCATGGGTTGGCTGTTGCGGCGAACCGTCACGGACGCGATGCGTGCGGACTTCCGCGCCAATCTCTTTCTCACGGAGGAAACTCTGCACCGCATCCGTGCCGAGGATGCGGCCGCATCCGAACCCCTCCGGTGAGCTGCAGTTTCGGTGCGTCCCGATTCCCGTTCGCACACATTCGGGGTTTTGTGTTATAATGACGGACGTCAGGACAGTTAGGAGTGACGAATGGCTGAAAAAAAGGAGAAGGTGGCCGAG
>CAZTHR010000121.1:0-6677 GCA_964613265.1 uncultured Lentisphaeraceae bacterium
CGGGCGCATGGATTTTAACCGTCAAATGTGGTATACTGCCCCCTGTTTTTCATGAATCACAATGGAGATCGCGATGTTCAAGCCCGTTTCGAATAAAGCCCAGTTCCCCCAAATGGAGGAGGACGTCCTCAACTATTGGGCTGAAGGCGGTATTTTCAAGAAGTCACTTGCCCGAAACGAAGGCCATGAACGCTACCGCTTCTACGACGGCCCGCCCTTCGCCACGGGCCTTCCCCACTATGGCCACCTCCTCGCCGGCACGATCAAGGACATCGTGCCGCGCTACCAGACGATGCGCGGCAAGTACGTGGAACGCCGCTTTGGCTGGGACACGCACGGTCTTCCGATCGAGGCTCTGGCGCAGGATGCGCTCGGCGTCGCGGGCGTCCCCGAAATCAAGAAACTCGGCGTCGACACGTTCAACGAGCAGTGCCGTTCAATGGTGCTCAAGTACGTGAGCGAATGGCGCAAGACCGTCACGCGCATGGGCCGTTGGGTCGATTTCGACAACGACTACAAGACCATGAACCCCGCATTCATGGAGACGATCTGGTGGGTCTTCAAGCAGCTTTGGGACCAGGGACGCGTCTACAAGAGCCACCGTATCATGCCCTATTCGTGGAAGCTCTCGACCCCGCTCTCCAACTTCGAGGCCGGTTCCAACTACAAGGACGTCCAGGCGCAGACCGTCACCGTCCGCACGAAGGCCCTTTCCGCCGAAAGCGCGGCGATGAAGAAGCTGCTTGCGGACGAGCCGACCGTCTACCTCCTCATCTGGACGACGACACCGTGGACGCTTCCCGAAAACCTGATGATGTGCGCCGGCGCCGCCATCGACTACGTGGCCGTGCGCGATCTGACGGATCCATCCCGTCCGGTCTACGTTCTCGCCGAAAAACGCCTCGCGCACGTCTTCAAGAAGCCCGACCAGTACGAAGTCGTCCTCTCCTGCAAGGGGACGGAGCTGAAAGGCATGGCCTACGAGCCGATTTTCCCGTATTACGCGGACAAGGCGGCCGATGGCGCGTTCCGCGTGCTGAACGACGACTACGTGACGACCGACGACGGCGTCGGCATCGTCCACATCGCCCCCGCCTACGGCGAAGACGACTTCCGCGTCTGCCAGGAGGCCGGCTTGAAGGCGTTCGTCGACCCGCTTGACACGAGCTGCAACTTCACGGATGAGATTCCCGAATACGCGGGCCGGTTCTGCATGGACTGCGACAAGGACATCATCAAGCGCCTCAAGGCCGAGGGCAAGCTCGTCCACCAGGCCACGATGGTCCACGCCTATCCGTTCTGCGACCGGACGGACACGCCGCTCGTCTATCGCGCGATCGACGCCTGGTACGTCCGCGTCGAAGACCTCCACGACAAGCTCGCCGCCAACAACGCCAAAGTCCACTGGACGCCCGACTACGTGGGCGAGAAGCGTTTTGGCAACTGGCTCAAGGACGCGCGCGACTGGAACATCTCGCGTAACCGCTTCTGGGGCAGCTGCATCCCCGTGTGGATTAACGACGACGATCCGGCGGACATGATCTGCGTCGGATCCGTCGCGGAACTTGAAGCCCTCTCGGGCGAGAAGGTAACCGATCTCCACAAACATTTCGTGGACAAGATCGTCATTCAGAAGGACGGCAAAACGTACCATCGTACGCCCGAAGTGCTCGACTGCTGGTTCGAGTCCGGCTCCATGCCCTACGCCCAGCAGCACTACATGGGCGGCGCGGACGGACGCCCCGACTTGCAGAGTTTCGCGGATTACTTCCCCGCCGACTTCATCGCGGAAGGGCTTGACCAGACGCGTGGCTGGTTCTACACGCTCATGCTTCTCGGCACGATGCTCTTCGGCGAGTCGCCCTACAAGAACGTCGTCGTCAACGGCCTCGTCCTTGCGGAGGACGGCAAGAAGATGTCCAAGCGCCTGAAGAACTATCCCGATCCCAACTTGATGCTGAACACGTACGGCGCCGACGCGATCCGTCTTTACATGATCTATTCGCCCGTCGTCCGCGCCGAGAATCTCAAGTTCTCCGAAAACGGCGTCAAGCAGATCCTGCGCGACCTCCTCATCCCTTGGTGGAACGCCTACTCGTTCTTCGTCACCTACGCGAACGTGGACGGCTTTGCCGACGCGGAAGTCGTGACGCCCGCGAGCGACAACGTGCTCGACCGCTGGATCGTCTCGTCGCTCGAAACGCTCGTCGCCGACGTCACGGAGGCGATGGACAACTACGACCTCCAGCGCTCGGTGCGGCCGTTCGTGGCGTTCATCGAGGATCTCACGAACTGGTACATCCGCCGCAGCCGCCGCCGCTTCTGGAAGAGCCAGAACGATGGCGACAAGCTCCACGCCTATCGGACGCTGCGCTACGTGCTCGTGCAGCTCTGCAAGGTGGCCGCGCCGTTCACGCCGTTCATCTCCGAGGCGATCTACCGCAACCTGCGCGGCGCGTCCGATCCCGAGTCCGTTCATCTGTGCGACTTCCCGACGGCCCGCGCCGGCGCGCGCGACCGCCGCCTCGAAGAGGAGATGGCAGCCGTCCAGGCGATCGTCAAACTCGGCCGCCAGCTGCGCGTGGACAACGACCTCAAGGTTCGCCAGCCGCTGGCAAAGATTTTCATCGCGGGCGTTCGGACGGATCTCGACGATCTCGTGCGCGACGAACTGAACATCAAGGCGGTCGAGTACGTGGCCGACGAGACGCAGCTCTGCGACGTCTCGTACAAGGCGAACTTCAAGACGCTCGGCAAGAAGTGCGGGCCGAAGATGAAGGCCGTCGCGGCCGCGATCGCCGCGTTGACGTCCTTCGACGGCGCGGCGACGGTCGAAGGCGTCGAGCTGACGGCGGACGACGTGCTCGTCACGCGCCGCCCGAAAGCCGGCATGGTCGTCGCGTCCGAAGGCGCACTCGTGGTGGGCCTTGAAACCGCCCTCACGCCCGCGCTCGTGCAGGAGGGGCTGGCCCGCGAATTCGTGAGCCACGTCCAGGCCATGCGCAAGGAGGCCGACTTCGAGGTCACGCAGCGCATTGCCGTGACGGTTGAGGCCGACGGCGAGATGACGGCCGCGCTGGAGGCGTTCGCCGATTACGTGAAGAGCGAGACGCTGGCGACGGCACTGACGTTCGCCGCCGTCGACGGCGCGTCCGTCGACCTGAACGGCCACGCGACGAAGATCGCCGTGGCGAAAGCCTGATTGCGTCGCACAGAAGGAAAACGGCCATGTACGAAATCTCCCGTCGCTCGTTCGTATCTTCCCTGGGCGTGTTCGTCGCTGCGAGCGCGATGAGCCGTCCGTTCCGCGCGTTCGCCGCACGGGCAGATGATGCGGCCGCGCCGCTCGGCGCCTACTGGAAGGCGCATCTCGACCAGGTGGCCGCAAAGATCAATGCGCGGGCGGCGGCGACGGTCGACGGTTTCTGGTTCATCACGGATCTCCACATTTCCGCGAACAAACGCCAGAGCGGCAAGGTCATCGCCGCGTTGGCGGGGAAGACGAAGATCGACAAGACGCTCTGCGGCGGCGACCTGCCGGAAGCGTTCGCCGCGCAGTTCAAGACGGACAAGGCGGGCGTCGACTTCGCCGTGGACGCCTACCGCCTCTTCTGGGTCGATCCAATTGAACGTGCGGGACTGAAGGTGTACACGGCGAAGGGCAACCACGACTTCACGATTCGACACGATCCGACGAGTTCCGAGGGGCACACCTACACGGGCGTCGAGGCCCGCGCTGCCGTGATGGGGTCGAAGGCCTGTCGCGACGTCGTCACGAATCCGGACGACCCCGAGGCGTGCTACTATTACTTCGACAATCCCGCCGCGAAAATTCGCTACGTCGTGGCGGACACGACCGATTCGATCAACCCGCGCCAGAAGTTCTGGGCGGTCGTCTACGGGATGCATCGGACACAGCTTCTTTGGCTGGCCGAACAGGCGTTCGCCACGATTCCCGCCGGCTGGTGCGCCGTCGTCATGCACCACATTCCGCTCACGGGATGCGTCGCCCACGAGAATGAGCGGAAGCTCTTCGCGCCGTTCCGCGAACTGATGGAGGCCTATCAGAACCGTCGGACGCTGACGCTCTGCGGCCGGGCATTCGACTTCGCGGATGCGAAGGGGCGTATTCTCCTGGACATCACGGGACACTACCACGCGGAGCGGCAGACGTTCCAGAACGGCATCCTCCACGTCACGGAGCCGTGCGACGCGGCCTATGGCGACTACATCAACGGTTCGCGTCCGTGGTGCGGCGACCTGCCGCAGAAGAAGGGCGGAACGGTCTACGAACAGACGTTTGACGCCGTGCAGCTCGACCCCGCGCACAATCTCGTCTATTTCACCCGCGTGGGCGGCGGGCAGGATCGCGCGATCCACACGAAACCCGTCTCCGTGAACGCGGGCGCGACGCGGGCGTTCACGGCCTCCCTTCTGTCCGGTCCCGTCACATGGGGCTGCTACGACGCCGACCGCGTGGTGCAGACGCCGAATCCGCGAAACAAGTACAGTCCGTTCGTCGGCTACGTGAACGACGTGGCGACGATTTCCGCCGCCGGCGTTCTGACGGCGCGGAAACCGGGCGAGACGATGGTTGTCGCGATGGACGCGCACTTGAACAAGGAAATCTTTCCGGTCACGGTTGTTTGAGGCGCTTGTCGGTGGCGGGCGGATCGCTCGTCGCGTCGGATAGCGTCAGACGCCAGCTGGGGGCGGTCGTCGATTCCACGGCGACTGCTTCCGCGATGCGGTAGCCGGGAATCCAGAGGACGTCGTTCGTGGCGGCGTCGACGAGCAGGGGGAGCGTTGTGCGCAACGCCGGCGGAACTTTCGCCGTGACGAAGACATCTTGGATTTTGCGGGATTGCCCGTGCATCCCCGTCGGGGCGATGCGGTCGCCCGGTCGCCACGTCCGCACGTCGAGCGTTCGGCCCGCGAGGGCGCGACGGCTGAGTTCGCATTGGGCGGGAAGGGCGCCGATGGTGGCGGCGGGGCGGACGCGATACCCCGTGCTGGGTTCGATGGCGAGGGTGAACGTCCGTGGCGGCGCGGACACAGACGGCGCGGGTGGGGCGCTGGGCTTCGTCAAGTCGCCGCGCAGAATGGCCGCGCTTTTACAGATGTGGTCGGTGATGTGCGGGTCGAGATGTTGCTGAAGCCAGGGAAGGACAACGTGCCGGACGTTGTTGCGCGGGATGGAGGTGTCGACATTTGTCCCATCTTCGCGCCACCCGATGCCACGCCGTGTCAGGAACGCGCAGATGTCCGCATGGTGGATATCGAGAAGGGGGCGGATGAACGTGATCGCGCCAACGTGGGAGATACGTTTCAGGCCTGCCAACCCGTCCGGCCCCGCGCCACGGGCGAGGCGGAGAAGGAATGTTTCGGCCACGTCGTCGGCATGGTGGCCCGTGGCGATGGCGTCGAGCCGAAGGCGGCGCGTCATTGTCTCGAAGAACGCGAGACGGACACGTCGTGCGGCCATTTCAAGCGATTCGCGGGGTTTACGGACGACCTTTGTGCGCAGGGCGTGAAAGGGGAGTCCGTAGGCGGCGGCGAGGTGTTCGACGAAACGGGCGTCGGTGGCGGAATCCGCGCGCAGGCCGTGGTCGACGTGGAGGACGACGGCCTTGAAGTCGAGCGCGGTCTGCTGTTCGGCCAGCAAGACGAGCAACGCCGTTGAATCGGCGCCACCCGATACGGCGATTCCAATTCTACGCATGGCGGATTCCTTTCAAATTCCTCTTCCTCGGGCAACGGATGTCAGAACCGGCAACGGAGGCCGAGGGCGAGGATGGTCAGGTCGCGGCGGTAGTTGGCGGCGGTCTGCGCCTTGGCCTTGTCGCGGAGGCGTTCGTCCGTGAGGTCGAACTGGTGGACGTTCGCGTAGAACGTCAGGTTGTCCGAGGCCTTCCACGCGAGTTCAAGGATGAGGTTGAGCGCCATGAGGCCGCTGTGGTAGCTGCCGCCGTCGAGACGTTCCCCGTAGCGGCGGATGAAGAGCCGTTCGTCGCCATGTTCGGCGTGGAAGGTGGGCGTGAACGTGAGGGTGTCCGTCAGATGGAATGTGTGTTTGACGCCCACACGTGCGTAGAACCAGTCATTGGGATGGATGCCGCGCCGGAACAAGTAGAAGGGCGTGAGGTACGGGTTGTCGAGCGACTGCTGGAGGCGGTACTCGTGAATGGAGGCGTTCGTCTTGTTTTCGCGGTAGGCGTGTCGGTAGCCCTCCAGCGTAATCCAATCCATGAGCGCGTCCGTCGTGACGCCCCAGCCTTCCCAGTTCGCATGGTCACGGCCGAAGTCCCACGTGTACGTCCAGAACAGACCGTAGTCCATCTCGTTTAGCGGGCGGCGGTAGACCGTGCGGCGTTTGCGGGTGAGCGAACTCGACGTGAAATTCCAGAATCCGATTTTCCCGAACCCGCCGATGTCCTTCGTATTCCAGCCCGCGCGCGTCGTGGTCATGAAGACGGGGCGGTTCTCGACGATTTTGCCACGGGAGTGGTAGGCCGAGCGGAACGACGGATCGAACGAGACGTCGAACGGATCGAGTGCGCCGCCCTGCGCGGCGGCGGCCATCAACGCCAGCCCGACTAATCCGGCGAACGTTCCGCGTCCATACGCCCGCGACTTGCTGTTTTTACGTGTTGTCACCATCGGTTTCCTTGTAAAGG
>CAZTHR010000122.1:0-6672 GCA_964613265.1 uncultured Lentisphaeraceae bacterium
TCTCGTATGCTGAACTGTCCGCGCCGCTCACGTTCGTGCCGGGTGTCTGTTTCGGCGTGGAGATTAGTCCGTCGGTGCGGTAGAATAGGTTGCGTTTACTTTGCCTTCTCACTTCCTGTGCGTGTTTGCGCCGAAAGGGGATTCATCCGCCGGGCGTTTTTGGTATAATGGCGACTACGTGAAACGCAAGTTGACTTCAAGAAGGACTGAATGAAATGAAAGCGAAAGCCTGGAGGCTCTACGGCGCGGCGGATGCCCGTCTGGAAGACATCGAACTGGAAAGCGCGGGCGACGAGGGCATCGTCGTCGAGCTCGTTACGAACACGATTTGTCTGAGCGATTACAAAGCGCTTTCGCTGGGTACGGGGCACAAGCGTGTGCCGCGCGACATCGCTACGCGCCCGACGATGTTCGGCCACGAAGTCTCTGGCGTCGTCCGCGAAGTCGGCACGAAATGGCAGGGGCAGTTCAAGGTCGGCCAGCGCGTCGCCCTCCAGCCCGCGCTCAATATTCCCGGCCATGAGCTTGAAACGGTCGGCTACGCCTGGCACACGATCGGTGGCGACACGACGCACGTCTACCTCCCCTCCATCGTCATGGAGATGGGCTGTCTCCTCCCCTACGACGGCGCGTCCTACTTCCAGTGTTCGCTCGCGGAACCAATCTCCTGCATCGTCTCCGCGTTCCGCACGAACTACCACAACGCTTTCTGTTCGCACGACCTTGAAGTCGGTATCGTCGACAAGGGCACGATGCTCCTGCTCGCGGGTTGTGGTGCGATGGGGCTGGGTTGCATCGACATCGCCTGCCACTCGCCGGAAAAGCGTCCGCGCCGTCTCGTGGTGACGGACGTCGACGACGCGCGTCTCGCCCGTGCGGCGCGAATGTTCGGCCTTGCCTATGCGGCCGGCCGCGCCGACGGTGAACTGAACGGCGTCGAACTCCACTTCCTCAACACGAAGGACGTCGCCGATCCGGTTGCGACGCTCAAGGCGTACAACCTTGCGGACGACGCGCGCGCCGACAATCCCACGTCGACGGGCGGTGGCTACGACGACATTTTCCTCTTCGCCGCCGTCCCTGCGCTGATCACGCAGTGTTCCGACCTTCTCGGCTTTGGCGGTTGCCTCAACTTCTTCGCCGGGCCGACTGACCAGCATCTGATGGCGTCTTTCAATTTCTACAACGTCCACTACATGATGCATCACGTGGTGGCGAACTCTGGCGGCGACGTGAAGGACATGGCTGATTCCGTGGACTGGATCGGCAAGGGTATTCTCCACCCCGAAGTGATGATCACGCACGTGGGCGGCCTCGATTCCGCCGCGCAGGCGACGCTCGACCTGCCGAAGATTCCCGGCGGCAAGCGTCTCGTCTACACCCACCTCAAACTGCCGATGGTCGCGATCGCCGACTTCGCGGAGAAGGGGAAGGACGATCCGCTCTACGCCGAACTCGACCGCATTTGTTCGGCGAACAAGGGGCTGTGGTGCAAGGCGGCGGAGGACTATCTCCTCGCGCATGCGCCGCGCATCGAGATCGGCGAACCGAAGGAACTCGTCAAGGAACGGGTAATCCGCATCAAGTGACGCGACGATTGGAAGGGACACGGGCATGAAGCGTTTGAAAATGGGCATGGTCGGCGGCGGCATCGGCGCGTTCATCGGGAACGTGCACCGTATCGCGGCGCGGATCGACGGCGGTATCGACCTTGTGGCGGGCGCGTTCGACGTCGTGCCGGAACGCGGGCGCGAACAGGGGCGTCTGCTGGGGCTTGACCTGACCCGCGTCTACGACACGTACACGGACATGATAGCCGGCGAATCGGCGCGGCCGGCGGGCGACCGCATCGACTGCGTGGCCGTCTGCACGCCGAACTTCACGCATTTCCCGATCGCGAAGGCGTGTCTGGAAGCCGGATTTCACGTCATGTGCGAAAAGCCCATGACGATGACGTCCGCCGAGGCGGAGGAGTTGGCGGCGCTCGTCGCGCAGACGGGGCTTGTGTTCGGCGTGATGCACACGTACGTGGGTTATCCGATGGTCAAGCTCGCGCGCGACCTCGTGGCCCGCGGCGACCTCGGCACGGTGTCGAAGGTCGTCGTCCAGTATCCGCAGGGATGGATGCGCCGCGTCGATCCGAAAAACACGTCGGTTGAACGTCTCGTGTGGCGCATGGATCCCCGGAAGAGCGGCATTTCCGGCTGTATGGCGGATATCGGTACACACGCGGCGAACTTGGCCGAGTACGTGACGGGACTGAAAATCGTGGATGTTCTGAGCGATTTGTCGAACTTCGTGGGCGGGGCGCTAGACGACGACGGCGACGTGCTGCTGCGCATGGAGAACGGCGTGAAGGGCGTGCTGATTGCCTCGCAGATTTCGACGGGCGAGGAGAACGGTCTGCGCATCCGCGTGTACGGCGACAAGAAAGCGCTCGCCTGGCGGCAGGAGGATCCGCATTTCCTCACGGTCTACAATCCCGCCGCGCCGGAGGAGAAGTGGAAGCGCGGCAATCCGTACGTCGCGGCGGTCTCGCCGGCGGCGGCACGGTGCACGCGGACGCCGGCGGGGCATCCCGAAGCGTTTCTAGAGGCGTTCGCGAACAACTACCTCAACTTCGCCGACACGATCCGCGCGAAGATGGACGGTCGTGCGCCGACGGAACTGGAACTCGACTTCCCCGACGTGCAGGCGGGAGTGCGGGGGATGAAGTTCGTCGAGGCGGTTGTCGCCTCGTCGCAAAACGGCAACGTCTGGCGTACGATCGAGGCCAATCGCGGATGAAGCGGACGTACGCCATTACAGGCTACGGCCTCGACGGGAAGAAACGGACGCACTACGTCGAGGGGGCGAATCGCCGGGAGGCGATGGAGAAACTCGACATGGATGGCCCGTTTGTCGTCAAAAGTATCAATCGCATGAGTGCGGGATTGATCGTCATTCTCGTCGCCGCCCTGCTCGCGGCGGCGGCGGGAGGCGTCTGGTTGTTCCTCCATTTTACGGCCTCGTAAGCGGTGGGACGGGCGGAGGGAGGTAGGGAACGGGTAAAAGTCGTAATTTCGGCTTGTTTCTTGGAAAACACAACATCTAGTTGGTTGTTGATGAAGAAAACACAAGATATTGATTTCGGGGATTGACCGAACGCCCGCGCTGTGTTAATATACACGGCGTTTTTCATCCGAAGGGTTTCTGTGCGCGTGTGTGGACGCCCGTTCGGTGTGTGCGAGTGATTTCGATTAAAAACATCTAAAAGCAGGACTGAGAGCGATGAACATCATCAAGCGGAACGGCGTCGAAGAACCTTTCGATTCGTCCAAGATTGCGGCGGCCATTCGGAAGGCGAATGCGACCGTTGATGATGCGGACAAGCTCACGGAGGCGCGGATCGACCGTATTGCCTCTGAAATCGAGGATTTCGCGGCGGCGCACGACCGTGCGCTGGGCGTGGAGGAGATTCAGGACGTTGTCGAGACGAAGATCATGGAAGCGGGTGGCAGCGCCATCGCGAAGCGGTACATCAAGTATCGGTTTGTGCAGGATCTCAAGCGCCGCAAAAACACGACGGACGGCGAAATCCTCTCGCTCATCAACTGTACGAACGAGGAGGCCAAGCAGGAGAACGCGAACAAGAACCCCGTGGTCAATTCCACGCAACGCGACTATATGGCTGGCGCCGTGTCGAAGGACGTCTCCAAACGCCTCTTGTTGCCCGAGGACATCGTTCAGGCGCACGAAGAAGGGCTGATCCATTTTCACGACATGGACTATTACGCGCAGCGGATGCACAACTGCGACCTCGTGAACTTGGAGGATATGTTGCAGAATGGCACGGTTATCTCCGGGACGCAGATTGACCGGCCGCACTCGTTTTCGACGGCCTGCAACATTGCCACGCAGATTATCGCGCAGGTGGCGTCGAACCAGTATGGCGGGCAGTCGATCACGCTCACGCACCTTGCGCCGTTCGTCCAGGTGAGTCGCGACAAGATTTCGCAGGAAGTCGAATCGGAGTTCCAGGCTGTTGGCGTGACGCTGACGGCCGAACAGAAGCGGCGGATTGTCGAAAAGCGCGTCCGCGACGAAATCATACGTGGTGTCCAGACGATTCAGTACCAGGTCGTCACGCTCATGACGACGAACGGGCAGGCGCCGTTTATCACTGTGTTCATGTACCTCAACGAGGCGCGGAACGAGCAGGAGAAGAAGGATCTCGCCGTCATCATCGAAGAGGTCTTGAAGCAGCGCATCGAGGGCGTCAAGAACGAGGTCGGCATCTACGTGACGCCTGCGTTCCCGAAGCTCATCTACGTGCTGGAGGCGGACAATATTACGGAAGACGCCCCCTACTGGTATCTCACCGAACTTGCCGCCCGGTGCACGGCCAAGCGCATGGTGCCGGACTACATTTCCGAGAAGATCATGCTTGCGGACAAGGTGGACAAGGCGGGCGAGGGCCATTGCTACACCTGCATGGGCTGCCGTAGTTTCCTCACGCCGTACATCGACGAGAACGGGAAGCCGAAGTACTACGGCCGTTTCAACCAGGGCGTCGTGACGGTGAACCTCGTGGATATCGCGCTCTCGGCCGTTCAGGCGGCTGGAGCGGGCGCGGGCGATGAACGGCGTCTGACGGAGTTCTGGAAGATTTTTGACGCACGGCTGGAACTCTGCCATCGTGCGCTTCAGTGCCGTCACGAACGCCTGTCCGGCACGTTGTCGGACGCGGCGCCGATTCTCTGGCAGCACGGCGCCCTGTTGCGCCTCAAGAAGGGCGAGAAGATCGACAAATACCTCCACGGCGGCTATTCGACGCTTTCGCTCGGTTACGCCGGCCTCTGGGAGGCCGTCTACGCCCTTATTGGTCAGAAGTTGACGGAGTTCAACGGCGAAATCCTCGGGCTTGACATCATGCAACGCCTGAACGAGTACACGCGCAAGTGGAAGGCCGCCGAGAATATCGACTATTCTCTCTACGGTACGCCGCTCGAATCCACGACGTACAAGTTTGCGAAGTGCCTTCAAGAGCGTTTTGGGATCGTCAAGGGTGTCACGGATCGCAACTACATCACGAACAGCTACCATGTTCACGTGACCGAGCCGATCGACGCATTCAAGAAGCTTGAACTGGAATCGAAATTTCAGAAACTTTCGCCCGGCGGCGCCATCTCCTACGTGGAGGTGCCGAACATGCAGTCGAACATTCCCGCCGTACTTGCGATCATGAAGTTCATCTACGACCACATCATGTACGCCGAGTTGAACACGAAGAGCGACTACTGCCAGGTGTGCGGCTTCGACGGCGAGATTCAGGTCGTGAAGGATGCGAACGGCAAACTCGTCTGGAAATGCCCCAAGTGCGGCAACACGGATCAGAATCGGATGAACGTGGCGCGGCGTACGTGCGGCTACATCGGGTCGCAGTATTGGAACCAAGGGCGGACGCAGGAAATCAAAGAGCGCGTTCTGCATGTTTCCCAGTCCGTCTGCGGGCGCGAGTCCGGGCAGGGCGCGTCGGCGACATGAACTACTGCGAAATCCTGACGAGCGACATCGCGAACGGCGACGGCGTGCGCGTGTCGCTTTTCGTTTCAGGTTGCACACATCACTGCAAGGGGTGTTTCAATACGTCGACGTGGGACTTCGCGGCCGGGCGGCCGTTCACCCGTGCAACGGAGGATTTGATTCTGGCCGAACTCAACCATCCGTGGATTGCCGGGCTGACGCTTCTCGGCGGCGATCCGATGGAACCTGCCAACCAGCGCGCGCTCGTCCCATTTCTCCGCCGCGTCCGAGCGGACGTGCCTGGCAAGACGGTTTGGTGTTACACGGGCTGCGTCTACGAGCGCGATCTCCTCGCCCCCAGCCGTTGGCGGACGGACATCACGGACGAGTTTTTGTCGCTCATCGACGTACTCGTGGATGGCCCGTTCGTCGAGGAGCTGAAAGACGTCTCCCTGCGTTTTCGCGGCTCCGCGAACCAGCGGATTCTTCATCTTCATGCCGCGCATCTTGTTGACGCGGAATAGGATGGGATGGCTGCCTTTGGCTTCGACGACGTGCAGACCGCACACCCCGAATCGGAAATGGTGCGCCGCAAGGCGGACAAGGCGACTCCTGCCGAGAACCTTGGAACTCGGCAAGCCGATGGGCAGGGATGAGGCGCGTCTCCATACCGACTACGACCTCACGCTGCGCGACGTCGTGCGTCGGCTGAAGCGGGTGCTGAAGGAAAAGAGGGGGGGGGAGAGGGATGAGCGGTGGCATCACAGGCGCAAACCGTATTTTTCCGCCGCCTGACGCCGAAGGTTTCGGAACTCTTCGCTTTTGTCCAGCGTTTCGTTGCAGCGGCGATATATTTCCTCACGGTGGCGAATGTCGCTTAGGGATTCCTCGCCCATCGAGCTCAGCCACACGGCAAGAAGGAGTCCGACACCGCCAAGGCGTTCAACCTCAACGGACACGTCCTCACGCGCATCGACGGATCTGCTCAGTGGATGTGGTACAACGAGACGTGCGTCATCGGCGCGGGCGTGGCATTCCTCACGGCGACGGATGGTTTCACGAGGCCGATTCCACGCCTGAATCTCGTTGACGAGACGGGCACGTCTCGGACTGTTTTCCGTCGTGGCAACGAACTGCGTCTCACGCCCGTGAACGGCACGCTCCTCA